>JBKDJT010000276.1:0-5324 GCA_046345435.1 Bacteroidota bacterium | reverse complement strand
TCCATGGCCCGCACCGTTTTCCCATCCTCATTTTGCTTCATGTAAAAAGCCTTGATGTGCTTGGGGTAATCGGTCAGGATTACGGGTCCACCAAAATGTTCAACCAAAAAATTCTCGTGCTCTTTTTGCAGATCGGTTCCCCATTCCACCTTGAATTCGAACTGCTCGTTCCGTTGCATGAGGATATCCGTTGCCTCGGTGTAACTCAGGCGTGTAAAGGGTTTTTCGGTGACGGAGGTGAGGCGTGAAATGAGCTCCTTGTCGTACATGTTGTTGAGGAACTCGAGGTCGGACTTGCACTTTTCGAGCGCGTAGCCTACCAGGTATTTCAACATGTCCTCTGCCAGGTCCATGTTGTCGTGTATGTCGTAAAAAGCCATTTCCGGCTCTATCATCCAGAATTCAGCAAGATGCCGAGCTGTATTTGAATTTTCTGCACGAAACGTGGGCCCGAAAGTGTATATCTCACCGAAAGCTGTTGCGCCCAGTTCTCCCTCCAGTTGTCCGCTTACGGTTAAGTTGGCAGCTCTTCCAAAAAAATCTTCTTTATAATTAATCTCTCCAGATTCATTTCGGGGAGGATTATCTATTGGCAGGGTTGTAACATGAAACATTTCACCCGCACCTTCTGCATCGCTTGCCGTAATGATAGGTGTATGCAGGTATACAAAACCAAGATCGTTGTAAAACTTATGCACCGCAAAAGCCAATGAATGACGAACACGGAAAACCGCACCGAATGTGTTGGTTCTGAAACGCAGGTGTGCAATTTCACGGAGAAATTCAAGGCTGTGTTTTTTGGGTTGAAGCGGATATGATTCGGCATCGCAATCGCCAAGAATCTCTACGCTTTTAGCTTTGATCTCGAGTTTTTGTCCGCGCCCCAGTGAAGGCACAACCATTCCAACTACTTTGAGCGATGCAGAAGTGTTGATTCTTTTTAAAAGAGTTTCTTCGAAAGCACCCAGTTCAAGCACCACCTGTAAGTTGGTATTCGTGCTGCCGTCGTTGAGGGCAATAAACTGATTGTTGCGAAAAGTACGCACCCAACCCATCACGGTTACTTCGCGTTCAACCGCTTCTTCCGAAAGCAATTGTTTTATCTTTATCCTTTTATTAAACATCTTGCATAATGAATTAAGGCAACAAAGGTAAGCTCCTGTTTTACTTTTTTTAAACTCGATTAATCAATTTGGATGAATTCACCCGTCAAACTCCTGGTTATTTCAGATTACCGCGACTTTCTCACATCGCGGCCCGAAGCAGAGCTACTCATTGGTTTACAAAAAGCAGGGCTTGAAGTGACAGTGATGACCTACCCGGAGGCGCCCTATGAAACGAAATTTAAAAGTGCTGGAATCAAGGTAATCCCTTTTCATCCCGACAAAAAAAGACATCGACCTTATATCAAGAAAATTAGAGAAGAATTGATCGGTGGCGGATACGGTTTGTTACACATGTTCAATTCGCTGGCATATTCCAATGGAATTCCCGCAGCAAAAGGATTACCCGTAAAGGTTATATTATACAGAGGCTATACAGGAAATATTCACTGGTATGATTTCACTCAGTACTTTAAATATTTTCATCCAAGGGTAGATAGCATCTTTTGTATCAATAAAGAAATAGAAAATATTTTCAGAAGAAATAAACTCTTTGGCGGACATAAAGCTGTTACAATTTTTAATGGACACAATCCCGAATGGTACTCTTGTGTCAATTCAGCTTCGCTACATGCTTATCATATCCCTGAAAATGCTTTTGTTGTTATCTGTGTAGCTAATGTGCGTCCAATGAAAGGGATTCCCGTTTTGCTGAAAGCAACACAACACCTTTCTCCTAATCTGCCTATACATTTTTTGTTTGTCGGAAACGGCTTTGATAAACCCAATATTCAACTGCTGATTAAAAAAAGTCCTTTTTCTTCTAATATTCATATTGCGGGCTTTGTAAAAGACCCGCTTCCGCTCGTGGCCGCATCTTCACTATTCGTTTTGCCTTCATTAAGAGGTGAGGGTTTGTCTAAATCTACGATGGAGGCTATGTCTCTTGCGAAGCCGGTAGTAATTACCCACATACCCGGAAACACCGATCTGGTAGAAGACGGGGAAAGCGGACTATTGGTTCCTCCTGGAAACCCTCTGTTGCTCGCAAAGGCAATAGAGCGAGTTTATCGTGATGAAAAATTAAGAGAAAAATTAAGCAGCAAAGCTGTATTAAGGATGAAATCAGAATTTAATATAGAAAGAACCGTCCGCGAGTTAAAAGCACACTATTTATTTCTGCTCAACAAAACAGAGATATAAAATTTTTGGTTTTCTCAACTTTGCCGTAATATTGCAACGGAAGGGAGCTAAATAAAGATCCGAATCTTCAAAGCTCATCGAATCTGATCCTTTTCATTCCTATATATTCAGCAAAGCAAATAATTCCTGTCTAGAATCAATGATGCGATAGAACAGAATTTGTGTTAACGACATTTTATTTATGTACGATATTTTACAATTAAACGACATGCTCGTTCCGGAGCTGCTCGATGTTGCCGAACAACTGAAAATTACAGGCGGCAAAAAAATGGATAAGCAACAACTTATTTATACAATTTTAGATAAACAAGCGGTTATGGCAAGCGAAAATAAAGCAGGCGGAGAAGAAAAATCACGCCGTAAAAGAATCATTAAAACATCTACAGGCATCAGCTCCGAAGAAGCGATTGTGGAAAGCGGCGACCAAGCGGCCCGCCAGCCAAGAGGAAGAAAAAAGAAGGAAGAAAAAACAGAGGCACAACCATCCGAATCGCAGGCGATGCCCGACCTTGATTTGCTGTCGAGTTTGAAGATTCCCGGAGTTGATGATTATGTAGCAGACCCGATTGTTGAAGATGATGCAACAGCGACTCCTCCACAACCCTCTCAGGATACTTCATCACCGGAACAACAGGCTCCGCCCAGACCTTTTCATGTAAAAAAAGAACCCGCATTTAATGTTGAGTATGATGGTGCAATTTCCGGAGAGGGCGTTCTCGAAATGATGCCCGACGGTTACGGATTTTTAAGAAGCAGTGATTACAATTATTTGTCGAGCCCCGACGATGTATATGTTTCTCCGTCTCAAATAAAACTATTCGGTTTAAAAACAGGCGATACAGTAAACGGATATGTAAGACCTCCGAAAGAAGGAGAAAAATATTTTGCATTATTAAAAGTTGATACGATAAACGGTAAAAAGCCAGAGGAAATACGCGATCGCGTCCCCTTCGACTATCTGACACCGTTATTCCCTTATGAAAAGCTGAATCTTGCAACTAGCGCAACAAGTTACAGTACACGTATCATGGATTTGTTTACGCCAATCGGAAAAGGACAGCGTGGATTGATTGTTGCACAACCCAAAGTAGGTAAAACCGTATTGTTGAAAGAAGTAGCAAATGCGATTGCAGAAAACCATCCTGAGGTATACCTGATCGTTCTTCTTGTTGATGAACGTCCCGAAGAGGTAACCGATATGGAACGCAGCGTAAAAGCAGAAGTTGTTGCTTCTACATTTGACGAGCCGGCAGAAAAACATGTGAAGGTGTCTGCCATCGTTTTACAAAAAGCAAAACGACTTGTAGAGTGCGGACACGATGTGGTGATTCTTCTGGATTCTATTACACGTCTTGCACGTGCACACAACACTGTAGCTCCCGCAAGTGGAAAGGTACTTAGTGGAGGTGTGGAAGCAAATGCAATGCAAAAACCAAAACAGTTTTTTGGTGCTGCACGAAAAATTGAAAACGGAGGATCGCTTACGATACTGGCAACTGCATTGGTTGATACCGGAAGCAAAATGGATGAAGTTATATTTGAAGAGTTTAAAGGAACGGGTAACATGGAGCTTGCGCTCGATCGTAAACTGGCCAACCGCCGCATCTTCCCCGCTATTGATATTGTTTCTTCATCTACCCGTCGTGATGATCTTCTTCTCGATAAGGAAATTGCACAACGCATGTGGGTGTTGCGTAAACACATGGCCGACATGAATACAGAAGAGGCAATGAACACCTTGTTGCAACACATGAGAGGAACAAAGGACAACCGCGAATTCCTTATCAGCATGAACGGATAAAAGTTTTATTTAAGATTTAGGGTCGTCCTCATCGGGGACGACCTTTTTTATTGTAAAAAACCGGTAATAAAAGAGATTAAATAATTTTATTACAGATGCCTGATTTAAAACGTGTCAGGTAAAAATGTTGAGATAACTTTGATAGAAGATGGCTGTCATTAAAATTTCACCGGAAGAATTTCTTCTCAAACAAAACTTCGCTCCTGTTTTAGATGTGCGAAGTCCATCAGAATATACACATGCACATATGCCCGGCGCATTTTCATTGCCGCTATTTTCAGATCCGGAGAGAGCGTTGGTTGGAACGAACTATAAACAACAAAGCAGAGAGTCTGCCATCAAAATGGGACTTGATTTTTTCGGATTGAAAATGCGAAGGATGGTAGAAGAGACGGAGGAAATTTTATCTAAGTATAGCAACTATCACAATACTTCCGGTAAAAAAACAGTACTGGTTCATTGCTGGCGCGGCGGCATGCGCAGCGCGGGAGTAGCCTGGCTGCTCGACTTATATGGATTTGAAGTATTTACATTGGAAGGAGGGTATAAATATTTCAGAAGATGGGTTCTCCAACAATTTCAAAAAGAATATCCGGTGCGATTGCTTGGTGGCTATACCGGAAGCGGCAAAACAGATGTGCTGTCTGCTCTAGAAAAAAGGGGTGAGCTTGTGCTTGATCTCGAAAACCTTGCCAAACATAAGGGCTCTGCATTCGGAAACCTTGGCATGCCTGTTCAGCCATCACAGGAGCAGTTTGAAAATGAACTTGCAGCAAACCTTTATGGATTGATGCAAAAACGTTCGCCGGAAAAAGAAATATGGGTTGAAGATGAAAGCCAGCGCATCGGAGATGTAAATATTCCAATTGTATTATGGAAAAACATGCGCAAGCGAAACATTTATTTTCTTGATATCCCCTTTCAAGAACGATTGAAATATCTTGTTGATCAGTATGGAAAGCATGAAAAAGAAAGACTCGTAAACGCGATCATAAGGATTAAAAAAAGGCTTGGCGGACTCGAAACGAAAGAGGCGGTGAATGCGCTTATTGAAGAAAGAGTCGAGGATTGTTTTCGTATCTTGTTGCGCTATTATGACAAGTGGTATTTGAAAGGTTTGAACAACCGGGAGGGCCTTGAAAAGTTGAAGCACAATATCATCTGCGAGCGAGTAACAGAGGCGAATAGTCAAAAACTAATTTGAAAAAAATACAAGC
>JBKDJT010000275.1:0-3478 GCA_046345435.1 Bacteroidota bacterium | reverse complement strand
ATAATCCAGCTGCTGATGCGGTTCTATGATCCAGTTTCCGGAGAAATATTGATAGACGGGAAACGGTTATCTGATATTGATTTAACAAGTTTAAGAAGTGAAATCGGTTTAGTGCCTCAGGAAAGTTTTCTTTTCAGTGATACAATCATGAATAATATCACTTTTGGAAGTCCGGGTAAGGATAAAAACTTAGTTGAAAAGGCTGCAAAATCAGCGTCAGTACTTGAAGACATCTTATCTTTTGAAAAAGGATTTGAGACCATGGTGGGGGAGAGAGGTATTACATTAAGCGGCGGACAAAAACAAAGAATTGCAATTGCAAGAGCAAGGATCATAAATCCTCAGCTTTTTGTACTGGATGATAGTTTGAGTGCTGTTGATTATCATGCTGAACAACGAATATTAAAATCTTTATTTGAGGATGCGGAAGTGAAAACAATCGTGTTTGTGACGAACAGGATCTTTTCACTTTCCGATTTTGACCGGATTTTAGTGCTTGAAAACGGGAAAATAGCGGAATCCGGCTCTCACAACGAATTGCTGGCCTTAAACGGGGTTTATACAGGCATTTATAACCGAAAACATGAACAGGGTGGGGCAAAAACCTGATTTTTACTTTATTTTTATAGTACATAGATCAAAATTTTGATAAATCCAAAAGAAATTTATCTTTGTCACGATCACAATCAACGTAAATAAAATTTACTAAGGTGTCATACGAACAAAATGATAAGCGCTCTGATAGTATTTACAGCAAGCGCATACGTGCCGGGAAAAGGAGAACTTACTTTTTTGATGTAAGAGCCACCCGTGGAAATGATTATTACCTAACAATTACGGAAAGCCGCAAGCGATTTACCGGTGAAGGGTATGACAGACATAAAATTTTCCTGTATAAGGAGGATTTCAATAAGTTCATCAAAGGATTGAATGAAGCGGTTGATTACGTAAAAACTGAATTAATGCCTGATTTTGATTTTGACGCATTCAGTCATGATGATGAAGGCTTTACGGGCGAAGAAACTTCCGGCGTTGCACCTGATGAAAAAAATACAGCTTCAGAAGAAGCCCCTTCGGCTGATGCCGGTGAAGCACCTTCTGCTGCAAGTTCCGGTGATGAAGAAGTAGATAAGTGGTAATTAAGTTCTAAGGATATTATAAAAGCCCGGTTAGTCCGGGCTTTTTAAATTTGGAGTTGAGAGATTCAACTTATTAATATGCTTTTACCATATATACAAAATCTTGGATTCGTTTAACCTGAACAGTTTTATCTAATCCGCGCAAAGATGAATTTGCAGGAAGCTTGGTTATAACAGACGATGGATCTTTTTTCATGAAATCACTGACTGCTTCATTGATGTATTTTGCGCGAATGGCATAAACAACACCTTCAGCCTGAAGCTCTCTTTTACTCAGGATGCCAATTATTTCTCCGTTGCGGTTAAATACAGGTCCGCCGCTGTTTCCCGGGTTTGCTGCTACAGCAATTTGACAGCTCAGCGTATCACCCTGAAATCCGGTGAAGGAACTCAGGTATCCTTCGCCATATACAAACTTATCATCGGGGTAGCCAATGGTGAAAATTGGTTCGGCGAGATCGCCGGTTGTTTTACGGATGCTGTATGGGATAGAAGTTTTAGGAAGATAATCTTCATCTTCTATTTTCAGTAATGCGATATCACGGGATAAATCTGTAAAAATGATTTTCGCCCTGAATTCCATTCCTTTATTATTGGTGAGGATAACTCCTTTTGCATTTCTAAGTACATGCGCGTTGGTGGCAAGGACTCCTTTCCCATCAATAAGGAAGGCAGTTCCTGAACCGGTAATCACCTGGTCTGAAGGCAGTTTTGGTGAAGTCAGGGATTTTATTTTATTGTCTTGCTCAGATTGTTTCATCTTGATGGCATTCACGGTATTAACCAGTTCCTGCACTTGTTTAGTATTGCCTTTGGGTGATATTATATAAGTTATTGCGTTTATGCTAATAGCGATAATGCCTGCAATGGTAGCAGCAATTGAAACTGTTCTTTTATATTTTTTCCAGAAAAGTTCCATTTTAGCCACTTTTCCCAGAGTTAAGGGTTGAATGGCGCCTGTTTGGTTAAGGTGATTGTGTGTTTCGTGCAGCTGATGTTTGAATCTGCGCAGGTTACCATAATGATCTAAATTTTTCAAAAACAGATCATGAGAAACAACATATTGATCTAATTCTGCATTGGTTTTACGCTGCTGCTCAAAAGCAACTCTTTCCTCTTCAAGCATTTCTCCTTTTAGAAACCGTTCTGCATCTTCGATCATTTTCTTTTCATTCATCATCTCGGGCCATTTTATAGTGGTTAAAGAAGATTTTTTTCAAACGCATCAGACATTTGTATTTCTGATTCTTCGCATTATCTGAATTAGTATATCCAAATTCATCAGCGATTTCGTTCATGTGTTTTCGGTGAATATAATAGGCTTCAAGTAGGCTTTTACAAGGTTCACCGAGCTGGATGAGGGCCTGGTCCATCTGATGAAAAGCTTCGTTTTTTCTTTCCTGCTCTTCCAGATCTTCTTCAACCGGCACCAGTTCTTCCAGAGTTTCAACAGGGGTTCCGTTTCTTTTCATCTGTTGCAGTCGTTTCAGCCACAGACGACGACAAACGGAGTACAAATAAGTTTTTAACTTACAATTCAATTCAAGCTCTCCGGAAACGGCCTTCTCATAGAGCAAAATCATTGCCTCCTGAAACAGATCCATCGCGTCATCAGCACTGCCGTTGTTACTCAAAACAAACAATTGTATGGCAGGGTAGTTGTCCTTATAAATAGCTTCAATGACAGAATTATCATTGGCAGCCAATGCTTTAAGCAATTCCTGCTCCTGATGAAACGTGTTTCCGTTACTGATCATATTTATACAATAAAGGCAAATTTGTAACCCATTCAGGGCTTAAAAAAATTTTTTTTAAAAAAAAGGGTTACTTTTGCGCCCACTCAGGTATTAAACCCTGATAATTATCTAAAACCAAAAAACAAAAAACATGAAAAAGCTTTTATTAGCATTTGCAATCCTCGGATTCGTAGCTTGTGGCGAAGGTGAAAAAACTGAAGCTGCTGCTGACACTACAGCTCCTGCTGTTGATACAGCTGCTGCTGTTGTTGACACTACAGCTGCTCCTGCTGCTGACACTACAGCTGCTCCTGCTGCTGACACAGCTAAGTAATAAAAAGAATCATTTAGATCTCCTTGCTTGCGGGATTTCTAAGTAAAGATTTTCATATGGCAAGCAATCGTTAACGGCCGTTCCATTCCTGGAATGGCTTTTTTTTAGCCCAAAAGAAGAACAATAGGTTACGGGTTACGAGTTACAAGTTTTTTACTCGTAAGTCTCATAACTCGTAACTCGTAACTCCCCACTTGTTAATCTTCTCCCAATGCTTGTTTTTGCCAGGTGACGTTTTAATTGTTTAAGGTATTTATTAATGATCATCA
>JBKDJT010000274.1:0-2734 GCA_046345435.1 Bacteroidota bacterium | reverse complement strand
ACCACTTCTTTATAAAGACTGACAACACCAAACAGGAGTAGTGCTACGGAAATAGTAAAGCCAATCCACCAAAGACGGCTGGGCTTTGCCTCCACAGGTGCACAGATATCCTGTGTTACCTGGCTGTAGGTTTTGTCGCCGTTCACCAGTGGTTCTCTGACCTGTGATTCGTACTTAAGTAATGACATATTCTGTTTTCTTTTTCAGATTCCGACCGAAACCGGTTTCTTATTTTCTATATTTTATACGGACCGAAAATTGTTTCATCCGCATGCCTATTGACTTTTTCTTCCCGCATCAAATCAATGATGCCCTGCTTCAGCGTGCTCCTTTTCGTGACCTTCTTCTTCATGGTTACCTACTACGCGCTCTGTATTCCTTACTTTGGCCAGATAGCTTACGTTGGGTAATACGTGAAGTTGCTCAAGTACATAGAATGTGCGGTTTGCATACTCTTCTGTACGTACTTTGCGAATTGAACTTTCTTTGTCATTTACATTACCGAATACAATTGCTCCGGTTGGACAAGCCTGCTGACAAGCCGTTTTCACATCATTATCATTAAGGGTACGACTTTCTTTCTTCGCATTGAGTTTTCCTTCCTGTAAACGCTGTACGCAGAATGAACATTTCTCAATCACACCACGACTACGAACTGTTACATCCGGATTCAACACCATACGCGTGAGGTCATCATTCATCTGAATCGTTACTTCATTCAAACGACCTGTTTCAATGATTGGCAGCTGGTTGTCTCCGAAGCTGTCTGCTCCGTTCCAGTCGTGCCAGTTGAAACGACGTACTTTATATGGACAGTTGTTCGCGCAATAACGCGTTCCGATACATCGGTTATAAGTCATCTGGTTCAATCCTTCACTGCTGTGGTTGGTAGCTGCAACCGGACAAACGTTTTCGCAAGGCGCATTGTCGCAGTGCTGACAAAGCATTGGCTGGAATACCACATCCGGATTTTCAGGATCTCCGCTGAAATAGCGGTCGATACGCAACCAGTGCATATCATGGTATTTCGCCACCTGATTTTTACCAACAACAGATACGTTATTTTCTGCAGAACAAGCCACCACACAAGCACCACACCCATTACAGGTGTTAAGATCGAGGCTCATTCCCCATTTGATACCCGGCTTGTCGTAAACGGGATAAATGGTTCCTTCTGCTTCGAAATTATCTAACCCACCATAGTCCTTTAATTCGGCAAGACGTTCGTTGACAATGATCTTTGGATCCTTTTTGAGCAAAGGCAACGTCGTCTCTTTCATCACCTCATGGCGATTACCATAGTTGCCATGCGTTTGCATTTGAGCAATCGGGTAAGACTCTCCGGTTTTTTCAACAGAAGCGTTTGTTACCACATATGAATAAGATCCTGCGTAAGAAGCAAAAGGATATGCATTTTTACCTGCATCTTTCGCTGCAAGACCCGCTTTCTCCGTACGACCATATCCGACAGCAATCGCAATTGTATTCGCCTGCGTACCAGGAACGATTAAGATCGGTAAAGAAATTTCTTTATTGCCTGCTTTAACTTTTAATACCGGTTTAGGTGGCTCTACTTCGTACTGATCCATATTGAGATCAGGGAAAAGAACTTTCGCTGCTGCTGGAGAAATAACAGCATAGTTATCCCAACACGCACGTGTAATCGGATCAGGCATCTCCTGCAACCATGGGTTGTTGGCCATTTTACCGTCTCCGATACTTACTTTTTGATACAGCACAACTTCGTAAGCGCCTCCTTTCGGAGCTGCAGCTAATTGCGCAGCCGCGTTCGTCAATACCCCTCCGTTGAAAGTGGCACCGGCAACAGTTGCTGTTGCAGAACGAACACCCGACTGCAAAGCAGCATCAAGTGAAGACTGACTCCCTAAAGTAGCTGTCCAGTAATTTTTGAAGTACGTATCATAATCCGCAACCGCATTGCCACTCCACTTCAACAATGAAGTAACAAAGTGACGGGTTTTAAACAACGGATGAATTGTAGGTTGTTGAAAAACAATGTAACCATCTTTCGCTTCGGCATCACCCCAGCTTTCGAGGAAATGTGGAGAAGGAAGAAGGTACTGACACTGCTGCGCTGTTTCATCTTCTGTTTCACTGAAAGAAACAGTCAGAGATGCTTTTTTCCAGGCATCAGCAAGTTTTTTATTGTCGGCATACGTATAGAAAGGGTTGGCGCCATTTACGAGTACCGCACCTACATTACCTGCATTGAGATCGGCGATGAATTGCTCCATCTCTGCATCAACACCTTTACGGTAATGTACCATCGAGCCGAAGTTGATGGTTTTGCCATTTGCTCCGATTTTATCGTTGATGGCATTCACCAGAATCTGCGCGTTCACATCATTGCTTCCGCAAACCACAACCGCGTTTCCGCCGGCAGCTAATAATTCTTTTGCTGCGGCTTCAATACCGGAAGCCAAACGCTTATCAGATAAAGCAGGAGCCGTTACTGCTCCTCCGAGTTTTGCATAAAGATTTAGTAAGACCGCTCCCAGCTCACTTGGCTTGTGTGTGAAACGCTCATCCGCACTTGCACCGGTCATGCTGTACATGCTCTCAAACTGGAAATGACGGCTCATCACCGGGTTTTTGTCAGTCACACGACGCTTAGTTGCGTATTGTGCAGCAAACTCAACCGGGCTTAACCAAGTACCGAGAAAATCGGCGCCAAGGCTTACCACCACATTAGCCTGATCAAACTGGTAAGAAG
>JBKDJT010000273.1:0-2558 GCA_046345435.1 Bacteroidota bacterium | reverse complement strand
CATCCGTTTAAACGAAAATAACTTCCTGCAAACGCTCAGAAATAAACTTTCATGGGGGCTTGACCGCAGAAACTAAGTTCTTTTTTATAAAAATCAGTTTTGCTTCTGAAAATGGCGATTTAAAAATTTCATCCCTAAATGATGCTTAAACAGACGCTGTTAGTTGCAAACAAAAAAATAACAATTCACATATAAATTTCCCTTCTTTTGCGTTTTATTTCTCCAGATAGTCACATGAATCTTTTTACATCTTATATCATTCGGTTTGTTTTTGTGGCGTTTTTGCTGTTCTACTTTGGCGAATCTGCTTCTGCTCAATATGGAACCAGCCTCGAAGGCGAATTCGGTTTTCAAGCAGGTACTGCGCATTATTTCGGAGACCTCAATACTCGTTCACGTTTAAAGAGACCACAGCCCGCCTTTGGGGTTTTCTTTCGTAAGCAACTGAATAATTATGCTGCTTTTCGAACCTCAGTCAACTTCATGCGACTGGGATACAGCGACGAGCTGGAAAGCGACAACGAGTTTCAGAGAAGAAGAAACCTCAACTTTGAAACCAATGTTTGGGAATTTTTGTTTCAAGGCGATTTCAATTTTTTCCGATTCAATCCATCAGATCCTTCCGCAAGTTTTACTCCTTATCTGAACTTCGGTCTGGGTCTTTTCTTTTATGATCCATACGCCTTTCTTGACGGAGAGAAATATTTTTTGCGCCCTCTGGGAACAGAAGGGCAAACATCCTCACTATATCCGGAGAAGAAGGAATACGGACAAACAGCCCTCGCCATACCAATTGGGTTGGGGGTAAAATGGGCGCTGGGCAACAACGTAAACTTTCATTTTGAGGTCACACACCGCTTCACCGGAACAGACTATCTCGATGATGTTTCCGGAACCTATGCAGGAATGAATGCTTTTTCACCGGGATCTCCGGCTGCTTTATTACAGGACAGAAGCTATCTCAACGGGGCTCCTATTGGTGTTGCGGGTGCACAAAGAGGATTCAAAGGAAACAAAGACCAATATGTTTCCGCTGTGATGGGAATTACCTTCAACATCACTTCTTATAAATGTCCTTCCGGTAATTAAGTTTTTATTCGTCGTTACGCTCCGGTGCAAGATTGTAATTTTCCGGACTTCTCCACAATGCAGAAAGGAGCAACTCCCTCATGAAAAAGAATTCTTTTGGCAAACGATCATATGCTTTTTCAAAGAGCTCTTCATGCCCCAGCAACTCCTGCTTCCAGAGTTCTCTTTCAACATTCATGATCGGATTAAAATGATCTCTTGTGAAATCTTCTAGGCCATCCCAGCATAAATCACGATAGCGCGGACGCCAGCCGATCGGACATTCCACCGCATTTGCTTTTCCTTTTGTGCGCTGGATGATCCACTTTAAAACACGCATGTTTTGTCCGAAACCCGGCCATGCGAATTCGCCTTTTTCATTTTTCCTGAACCAGTTTACACCAAAAATGCGTGGCGCATTGGGTAAATCTCGACCAAACTGCAGCCAGTGATTAAAATAGTCACCCATGTGATAACCAAGAAACGGCAACATTGCAAACGGATCACGACGCACTTTTCCAAGCTCGCCAAAAGCGGCAGCCGTCATTTCACTACCCATTGTAGCAGCGAGATACACCCCGAAACTCCAGTTAAACGACTGGTAAACAAGTGGAATAGCAGACCCTCTTCTTCCTCCGAATATGAATGCGGAAATAGGAACTCCGGTGGGTTTGTCCCAATCGGAATCTATAACAGGATTCTGATAAGCCGGCGCGGTGAAGCGTGCATTTGGATGAGCCGCCGGTTTTCCTGAAGATGGATCGTATGGCTGTCCGTGCCAGTCGGTCAACCCGTCGGGAATTTCTTTTGTCATACCCTCCCACCACACATCTCCGTCTTTTGTAACAGCAACATTGGTGAAAATAGTATCACTGGCAATTGAACGCATAGCGTTCGGGTTGGTCTTCTCATTTGTACCTGGAGCAACACCAAAATAGCCGGCTTCCGGGTTTATCGCATACACTTTTCCATCCTCTCCTTTATGCAACCATGCAATATCATCGCCTACTGTAGTTATTTTCCAACCCTCCATGCCTGCGGGAGGAATCATCATGGCAAAATTGGTTTTGCCACATGCGCTGGGAAAAGCTGCGGCAACATAACTTTTTTCTTTTTCGGGCGACTCAACTCCGAGAATAAGCATATGCTCTGCAAGCCAGTTTTCTTCTCTCCCCATCACACTCGCAATACGAAGCGCAAAGCATTTTTTTCCAAGCAGGGCATTGCCTCCGTATCCGCTTCCGTATGAAATGATCAAACGATCTTCTGGAAAATGGCTGATGTATTTTACCGTTGGATTACATGGCCATTTAACATCTTCTTGTCCGGGTTCGAGTGGTGCACCCAGTGTATGAAGACATTTTACAAAATCGGCATTGATGTTTTGTAATGCCTCATTGCCCATCCTCGTCATTATGCGCATGTTAATCACCACATATTCACTATCCGTAAGCTGTACGCCATATCGAGAATAAGGAGAGCCTACCGGT
>JBKDJT010000272.1:0-3222 GCA_046345435.1 Bacteroidota bacterium | reverse complement strand
CATTGATATTTAAATCAACAGGTGCCGGTTCTGAACTGTATTGGGTGGTGCCCGGAAAAAGAAAGCTTGGGTATTGAAGACTGAAAGTGTAAATGCTCACCGAATGTCCCTCCTGCATGAAAGCCCTGGCAAGTCTTTCATTGAAAGATGCCAGTCCGCCACGAAGCGGGTGAGCAGGTCCGATGATGAGAATGTTCATTTAATCGGTTATCGGTTGTCGGTTGTCTGTTAACTGTTATCGGTTGTCTGTTAACTGTTATCGGTTATCTGTTAACTGTTATCGGTGTCTAACAGCCAACTGCTAACTGCCAACAGCCAACTGCTAACTGCTAACTGCCAACTGCTAACAGCCAACTGCTAACTGTCAACAGTTTTCTCAGCTATGAGATAATTATTTCTTTCACTTGCATTTCTGGTTATCAATTCACCGATAAATCCGGCGAGGAAAAGCTGTGAACCTATAATCATACTTACAAGGGCAATGTAGAAAGAGGGTCTGTTGGTAAGACTGTATTCTGCGTTTAGTAGTTTTAAAGATATCAAATAGATACTTAAAGAGAAGCCAAGTAGAAAGCTAATTGTACCCCAGAGGCCAAAAAAGTGCATCGGTCTTTTGCCAAATCTTCCTACAAACTGAATGGTGGCAAGATCGAGAAATCCATTGATAAAACGATCCCAGCCGAATTTTGTAACACCATATTGTCTTTTGCGATGTTCTACCACTTTTTCTCCGATATTACGAAAGCCTGCCCATTTTGCAAGTACGGGAATGTAACGATGCATTTCGCCATAAACTTCAATACTTTTTACGACTTGTTTTTTATAAGCTTTTAAGCCGCAATTGAAATCGTGTAGTTTAATTCCGCTCATGCCTCTAGTGGCTGCATTGAATAATTTGGAAGGAATATTTTTTGTGAGCGTATTATCGTATCTTTTTTTCTTCCAGCCACTTACCAGATCATAGCCATCTTCCTTGATCATCCTGTAAAGGGAGGGGATTTCATCGGGGCTATCCTGCAGATCGGCATCCATGGTGATCACTACTTCTCCTTTTGCTGCTTTGAATCCTTCATACAAGGCAGCGCTTTTACCGTAATTGCGCTGAAATTTAATGCCTTTGATATTCGGGTTTGATGACCTTAAAGATTGGATAACTGCCCATGACGGGTCTGTACTGCCATCATCTATCAGAATCACTTCATAGGTATAGCCTTCTGCTTCTGTCACACGCTGGATCCAACTGCAAAGTTCCGGCAGCGATTCTGCTTCGTCTTTTAGTGGTATGACAATACTTAAGTTCATTTATAAAGATTGAGGCATGTTTTGATTAGGATTTTTCTTTGCAACAGCAGCACCAATAAGTGATGCGATTGCACCTGTTAGCGCAAAACCAAATAAAGATCCAATGATGCCGAATACAAGATAAAATTTATCGGTCCAGCTTATAGCCTGATCAATCATTTCCTGTGTTAGTCTTTCATCTTTAGCCATATCTTGCCTGGCCATTTCCATTGCTTTCTCTTTAATCTCCGGAAAAATAAAGTAGCTGATCACAAAAGAAGCTATACTGATGAGTGTAACGATAGCAACAGTTTTAAATCCGTGTGAAAAAACCTGGCCGAAACTGACATCAGCATTCATTTGCTTGCTGAAGAAAATGCACGACCAGATCAATGCTGCAAAATAAATGCCCATTGTTAACCATTGCACCCATTTATCATAGATATCCATCATCTGAAATGCGAACCCAAGCGTAACCATTACACTTCCAATAACTACTCCTTTGGTTATATGTGATGTGATTTTATTTTCCATTTTAATTTTTATTCAGATGGGTATGATGAATTGTTGCAATTACTTTCCCTTTTAATTCTTTGTTGAAAAAAGGGGAGTTCTTTGATTTTGATTTTGAATGTTCTTTTGTAAAGATAGTTTTCTCCGAAGGATCGAACATTGTGAGATTAGCTGATGCGCCTTCTTTTATTTCCGGCTCATTTAATTTGAAAATATTTCTCGGGTTGATGCATACAAGTTCTACCCATTTTTCAGGTGATAACTTTCCTTCAAGTGCACTATTTGTAACAGCATATGCGGTTTCAAGAGAAATCATCCCTGGTTGTGCCGATTCGAATTCACATTCTTTACTGTCTGCTTCGTGGGGTAGGTGGTGAGAGGCGATGCAATCAATATCTCCATTTAACAGCGCTTGTCGTAGAAATTCACCGGTTTCTTTATTTCTTAACGGCGGATATAATTTTAAGTTGGTGTCATAACCGGTAAGGTCTTCATCAGAAAAATAAAGATGGGCAGGGGTGATGGAGCATGATACCGCAACACCTTTTTTCTTTGCCTGCTGAATGCTTTCGATACTATTGGGAGAAGTGATTCCGGTAAAATGTACAGATGATTCGGTGTAGTGAGCCAATTGTATATCCCTTGAAACCTGAATCTCTTCAGCTATCATTGGTTTGCCGGGAAGTCCTAGTCCGGTACTCACAATTCCCTCATTCATCAAGCCGCCAGGACTGATGGTTTGGTTATCGGGAATCTGTATGATGGTGCCGTTAAATGCTTTCACATATTGCAATGCTTTTAAATGCAGACCGGCTGACTGCAGGGGCTTTAATCCATCCGTAAAAGCGACAGCACCTGCGGCATGCATGTCGTACATCTCTGCCAACTCTTTTCCTTCAGTTTGTTTGCTGACGGCTCCCATTGGGTGAACTTTTACACATGCATTCTGAGAACGTTGAATGATGTATTCAACCTGAGATTTACCTGATACGGCCGGTAAAGTATTGGGTAGCAGCATCACTTCGGTATAGCCACCGGCAGCGGCAGCTGCAATGCCTGTTTCAATGGTTTCTTTGTATTCCAGTCCCGGGTCATTGAAATGAGAAAAAATATCAATCCATCCCGGTGAGAGATGAAGTGAAGGTGAACTGATGATATCTTCATTTCCTGTTGGAGAAATTTGTCCAATCTTTGAAATGATTCCATTTTCAATTAATACATCCTGAACGGAGCCATTAAAAGGCGAATTTGGATCAATAATTTTAGCCTGCCTGATTAGAATGGTCATGCGTGATCTAACTATTCGGTGTAAAGATCGTTTTTTTAACTGATTTTGTATCAAATAGAGATAAATCTTAGTTTTGCAGCCCCACACTTAAATCATGAGTGTTCGGGAAGTAAGCAGCCGAAGCTCATTCTGACTACATC
>JBKDJT010000271.1:0-4221 GCA_046345435.1 Bacteroidota bacterium | reverse complement strand
TCGTGGATGTCTGCTGCAAAAGCGACTCGATCAGACCTATTAATTCTTTTCGTCCTCTTCCTTTGATGGCAGATGTAATAAAATATGAAGGCATTTCCTCCCACTGCTCATCAAGTTTATCCATAAAAGCCTTCACACAGGAAGCAGCTTCCCGTTGAGTGGTTTTATCTGCCTTGGTAAAAACAATAGTAAAAGGAATCTGCCACTCCCCAAGCTGGTTTACAAATTCAAGATCAATCTCCTGAGGCTTGTGGCGTACGTCGATCAGCACAAACAAATTAATCAGGTTTTTTCGGAGCCTGATATATTCCTCTATCATTTTGGTCCACCTTTTTCGCTGTCGTTGAGCAACTTTTGCATAACCATACCCGGGTAGATCAACCAGGTACCATTTTTGGGATACATTTTTTGTAACAATAGAATTGATCAGAAAATGATTGATCATCTGCGTTTTGCCCGGAGACGCACTTGTTTTGGCAAGCTTTGTTCTGTCTGTTACCATATTGATCAGAGACGACTTCCCTACATTACTTCGACCAATAAATGCAAATTCTGCTTTGTCGGCAGGCGGACATTTATCTACAGACGGGCTGCTGATGATATACTGAGCAGATATGATATTCACAACTGCAAGATAAGCAGAGGGCAGAGTATTAGGATATTTAAATATATGTCATTAGCGTTTCTTCGCCCCTCTATGCAATCTGACATTACCTTTGCAGGGATGAAACAGACCTATCCTCACGACCAGGTAGTGCCGGACAAAGATTCCACGCTTTCAAAGAAGGAGCAGGTTGCGGCTATGTTTGACAGCATCGCCCCCAGATATGACAGAGTGAACCGCATTCTTTCAGGCGGAATAGATGTCCGCTGGAGGAAAAAAGCACTGGGTTTTTTGAAACCTTTAAACCCCAAAATAATACTTGATGTAGCAACCGGTACGGCAGATGTAGCCATACTGATGACCAAAATGCTTCATCCTGAAAAAGTAATTGGCATAGATATCAGTGAAGGCATGCTTGAAGGAGGTAGAACAAAAATTAAAAATGATTCTCTTGAAAAGGTGATAGAGCTCAGGAAAGGCGATAGTGAAACAATAAATTTCCCCGAACATACGTTTGACGCAGTTACAGTATCTTTCGGTGTGAGAAATTTTGAAAATCTTGAAAAAGGTCTTCAGGAAATTTACCGGGTATTAAAACCTGGAGGCCGACTGGTGATACTTGAATTTTCAAAGCCGAAATTTCCTTTGATGGCTGCTCTTTACAGGTTTTATATGCAGATAGCTGCACCGCAGGTAGCCGGTTGGATCAGTAAAAACAAACAGGCATATGAATACCTAGACAATAGCATCAATGCGTTTCCCGAGGGGAATGATTTTTTGAATATCCTGCGTAAATCAGGATTTAAACAGACAGAATGCGAACGATTAACATTTGGCATAGCAAGCATCTATATAGGAGACAAGTAATCTCTCTGCTGATTCTTCTTTGCGTAGGCCGGTTTGCATCTTTTGCACAAACCGATCTAAATCTGGCAGAGCACGACGACAAGAGATATTACTTCGGAATTACGCTGAGCGGAAACAGTGCAAGCTTTCAGCTACAGCATCACCCAACATTTCTTAGCAAAGACAGTGTTTCTATTGTATCACCCGTTTCGAAGGGAGGTTTCGGACTCGGTTTATTGGGGAGCTTCCGTATCAGCCAGCACCTGGAAGCAAGATTTAATCCTCATCTCATTTTTGCAACCAGAGGCATTCAATACAATTTAAAATATCCGCGCGTAGGTGAAGAGGAAAATCAGGAAAAGCTGATTGAAAGCATTTACACCAGCTTCCCCGTTCAGCTGAAATTCAGCAGCGACCGTATCGGAAATTTTCGTGTTTATATTCTTGGCGGCGGAAAATATGATTATGATCTTGCCAGTAACAGTCAGAGAAGGCAGGCAGAAGACCTAGTAAAACTTGTGAAAGGTTCTTTTGGATACGAAGCGGGCTTTGGTTTCAACTTCTATTTCCCCAGTTTTATATTCAGCCCGGAAATAAAAATCAGCAACACATTTCGCAATGTGCATGCCAGGGATCCAAACCTGATCTATTCAAATGTAATAGACAGAATGCAAGGACGGATGATCATCTTCAGCATTCATCTTGAAGGTTAAATATTTTAATTAGTAATCATAGTCGCGATACCAGAGATTGATACGCAAACCAATACTGAATAGTGAAAGATTCTGACGGTACGCATCTTTCAGGAATCTTCTCACCATCGCGTAAGCATCTACAAAAATATTTTCACGAATTTCATAACTGGCTAATAAACTGGCATTTATTCCGCGAGCTTCAACTCCGTTTAACTGCTTGTATCCGAATTCAGAAACCCTTCCGTCTCCGCTTAACCTAAAAATGTTACCTCCCGCATTATACCCGGACGTACTGTCGAGGCCTTGCTTCCATGCAATCAATTTAGCCGTCAGGGAAAGTTTGCCAACTGGTTGGTACCTTAATATTCCAATCACCTCATTAAAATTTGCACCGAAAGGATGAGCAAGCGGCTGATTATAATGTGAATAGTTAGACACAGAATCAAAATGAGAATAAGTAAAAGGGCGCACACGATTCCATTCAGCCTGCAAATCCAGATTGCTGATTCCGGCAAAATCAACATAATTCATCCCAAGCTGAAAACCTGTTTTGTTTCCCCACCAGCTCGCATCCTGCCTTAGCTTGGAAAAATTAAATTCATCAAGGAAAAGCTGCCCGTAAACTTTAACCCGCTTAAAAAGCAATGCATTTACATCGGCTCCGATCAGGGCATTGTCGCGGCTGCCAAGATTCCCTTCAATGCTTCTGAGAAAAATAACGGGATTCAGATAGCCAAACTCAAACCTGTCCTTCCTGCCAAAAATAACTCCTTCAAAAAATCCAATATTCAACCATGGGCGCAAATTCAAACTCAAATGATGCATGGCCGCATATTTTTTGGGAACAATATTATTTACATTGTTGTTTGCAGCGCCTGCATGCAATTCCATAAATAGATTCTGATAATTTAGCTTCCAGAACCTGGTATTGATTTTTACAAAAAGATTATTGCCTGCAAAATCACTCAGAAACAAACTCCTGTAACCACTTCCGATGAAGTTACGGTCGTACCCTGCATGAAAACGTATGTATCTATTGGCTTTAAACGTAAATGATCCGCGTGCATCGATATAATCTACTCCTGTGCCTTTAAATTTCTTATAAAAATTCGCACCTGGCACAGATAAAAGACTGTCTTCCCATTGTCTGAAAAACAAAGGACCCCTCTCCTGCACATCCATCACTGATGCAGAAAATCCCACCTGATTGGCAATGCCCCCTCGAACTGCTACACCGCGTTGGTTAAGAAATAAATTATCACCTGTTTCTTCATTTGAAAAAGACTGACGATAATGAAACAAAGGATCTGCCGTGATAAAAAAATCATCGCCGTAATGTGAATAAGCATGAGCAGGTGTAGTATAGAAATGTTTTAAAATGGATTTTTTTGAGGCAAACTTGTTCCTGTCATTGGGAAGCCACTCGAGATTATTTCTTAAAAGACTATTGTAATTATACTGCTCTACTTTGTTTTGCTGAATGAAAGACGTATCAAATACTGCATCTTTTCTTTCGTATGGAATAATTCCGGTAAATAATCTGTTTGAAAAAGTTCCTCTTTTAATCTCAGTCCTTTGTATATAGTAATGATGCCTCGACTGCTGACCAAAATAGGTGTTTTGGGCAAATCCTGAGACCGAAAACAGCAAAAGAAATAACAGTAATTTGAAACTGAAAATCTGCATGGTATTATTATTGAAGATTAAATATAAGCGATGAAATTCGATCGCATTAAAAATAATTTTGAATCATCGTCAGTATCTTTATGAACATGGAGACAGATGCTTCCACCCTTCAGGACTTATCCATTATTCATCAGAATGATGAGCAATCAATTTTAAAGCGGCTTGATTACTGTCGTTCAGAAGGCGGCAGAAGAAAACTCAACCATTTAATAACTCATCCACATAAAACTCTTGAGCAAATAAAGGGAACGGAGGATATTTTAAAATTAATTCGTACTCAAATTCATTACTGGCCTGAAGAAATCACAAACGGAACAATTCAGATGATTGATCAGTTTTATGCTTACCCGTTGGGATCTGTTCCAAAACGTTCTGCCATATCAGCTTATC
>JBKDJT010000270.1:0-5656 GCA_046345435.1 Bacteroidota bacterium | reverse complement strand
GTATAAAGGAGAATATATTATAGCGATTCTATTTTCAAATGGGTTTTTTAGGTATCCGAAAATAGTATTGCTTAACTGATCTGAATATTCTTGTTTTTCAGGACGGAAATTTTTATGGTAAATTTTCTTTTCAGTTTTGTTTTTGGATTTCAGATAGATTTTAGTTTCCCTGATATTTGTGTATCCAATTGGGTTTTCATTGAAGCTGTTTGATATAGCACATGATAGAATTTCGTTTTCCGATAAAATTGGAAAAGAGTTGAGTTTGCTGTACGATACAGGTTGAATTTTAAATTCATTCAACTTGCCGGTAAAAAATTTAGATTGCTGCTTCCAAATTCTACTTAAATCTGTTTGCTTTTCCGGATCATCAGAGTTGTCAAATTCCCATTTCCATAGAACTTTATCCGTTGCCATGTCCTGAACATAAATTGAAAAAAAATAACACCCGCATGCCTCATCAGCTGGCTCAAGGGCATAGGCAAACTTTCCGTCTTCAGACCAGCCTATAGGGAAGAACCGATCGTTCAGATATGAAAAACCATTTTCATCTTTATCCTTAAATAAATATTTTACTTCAACAGGTTCGGGGTAGGATGATCTTTTCTGAAATGAGTTTTGAACCGGGGAGTTATTAAATTCCTCAGTATCGTTATACACATAAACCGGATTTTCTCCGGCTGTTGTTTTTTTTGCAGTAAGCAAATAGATGATCGCTGTAAATCCAATAATAACTGTCAGAATCGTAGCTGTAATCCATATCCATCTTTTAGATGTGTTACTGATTTCAGTAGCGGCACGAACGCATTTTGTACAGACTTGATCCGGACTTGTTAAAGACTCCCCGCATTTGTTACAATATGACATATCTGATGAATTTTCATTTAAGTTATGCTTTGACTATTTACTAATTTAAAAGATATTTAATCAATTCATCACCATTTTCATTTACTCCCATACCAACGCACTAGCACCTAAAATAGCCGCATCGGCTTCTTTTAGGTTACTGAATACAAGTTTCACTTTATTCTTAAAAGTTTTAATGAGGTTAGCTTCCATTGCTTCTTTCGTGGGATTCATGATCAGATCACCCGCTTTTGTTAATCCTCCGAAAAGAACAATTGCCTCCGGTGAAGAGAACATCACAAAATTTGCCAGTGCTTCTCCGAGAATTTGACCGGTATATTCAAATATTCTATTGGCAATTTTATCGCCTTTAATTGCACATTCGTAAACAGTTTGGCTAGTAAGTTCTTCAGCAGGATAACTTCTAAGTAAGCTTTCAGTAGAGGGTTCTTCACTAAGAAATTCAAGAGCTGTCTCACGTACACCCGTAGCCGAAGCATAAGCTTCCAAAGATCCTTTTAATCCGGTTCCTTTATGAACTCGTCCTCCGGGTCGAATGATGGTGTGGCCTAGTTCACCCGCAAATCCATCATGGCCTAAAACAATTTTTCCGTCTATTACAATACCGCTGCCTACGCCTGTTCCCAATGTAATGGTGATGAAATGTTTCATTCCTTTCGCACATCCGTATATCATTTCACCAATAGCCGCAGCATTTGCGTCGTTTGTTAGTTTGGCAGGCATCCCGAATTTTTCCTGAAGCATATGTGCCATAGGAATTACGCCCTTCCATTTTAAATTCGGAGCATACTCAATTGTGCCTGTATAATAATTACCGTTGGGAGCTCCTACACCAATACCAACATACTCTTCAGGTTTCCCATGCCTTAAAATCATTGGCTGAAGTTTGGCATAAAGGTCTTCTACAAAGAGAGAAGCCACTTCATGTTCATTGGTTGGGATGCGATCCTGCTCAAGGATATGCCCATTGTTGTCTACAATACCGACTTTGGTTGTGGTGCCGCCGATGTCGATTCCAACGGCGAATTTTATTAAACTCGTAGTAAAATGTCTGCTTTAATGTCCGGCAACTGCATTTCCATCCAGTTCAATGCCCTGCCTTTGTAACAATTGTTTGGCTTTGATTGCAAAGAATGCAAGATAAGCGAAGCAGAGAATTGTTATCCAGTATGAATCAAGAATATTGGTCATATCGGCCATTTTTCCCTGTAGCGGTGGAATGACGGCACCTCCAAGAATCATCATAATCAGGAATGAAGAACCTTGTCCGGTATATTTTCCTAGTCCGGTAATGCTTAGTGAAAAAATACAGGGCCACATGATACTGCAGAACAATCCGCCACTTAAAAATCCGTACAATGAAATTGTTTTATCGGGAGAGAGCAAGCCTGTAAGCATGGCTGCAATACCAAGCAGGCTGAATACAAGCAATGTTCTTGCGGGTCTGTCTTTGCCGATAAAGAAACCGGCGATTTGAAAGAGCACACAGATTCCATAAGGCAATAATAAATTTACTGATGAGCTGTCTTTAAAATAATTTGAGGCCAGGACAAAACCAAAGGCAAGGTAAGGGATAACAATGAGGAGAATTGTCTTTACACTTTTGGATGGTCTGAAAACAGCGATAGAGCCGGTCCATCTTCCAATCATCAAACTTCCCCAGTACATAGAAATATAAGGTGCGATATTTTCTTCTGTCAGACTACCGTAACTGCTTTGTTTGAGTAATTCGCCAAGATTACTTTGAATGGTTACTTCCACACCTACATACGTGAAGATGGCCAGCATGCCAAGAACAAGTTGCGGATATTTCAACGCGCCCCAGCCTGTACTGTTTTTTTGTGCGGCATTGTAAGAGTATCCTAAAGTGCCAAACACAGTAAGCAAAAGTAAAACGAGAAGAACGAGTCCGTTGCTATCATTCTTGTCACTTGCTCCTGAAGAATTGCTCAATCGATAAAAGATCACGCCAAACAAAACCGTTACAAGAATCGTCATTACACTGATGGCAATGGTTGCTTTCGTTTCCTGTTCGAACTGTCCATCCGAACGACCGTCGGGTAATTTTTTGGAAAAGAAAAAGAATAAAGCCACCGCAGCAAATAAGGCGCCTACAAGTATATACAGATTTTTTATTTTAGATACATCCGAAACATCTCCGTTTGCAGAAGCAGTTCCAAAAAGAACAAATGCTACAATTAACGGTCCTAATGTTGTACCAATCGAGTTAACGCTGCCCGCAAGATTCAAGCGGTTTGGTCCGGTTGCGGGATCGCCTAATAAAATCGCAAAGGGATTCGCACCTGTTTGTTGTAAGCTAAATCCGAGTGCCACTATGAAAAAAGCTGCCAGGATAAAAGGGAAGGAGTCCTGTGCTACGGCCGGTAACATTAAGTAAGCGCCCGCCACACTGATGACCAACCCATAAACGATGGTATTTTTTAATCCCCAGCGATTGAGAATGTCTTTGTTGATTAATACGGATAAAATGAAAATTAAAAAGGATCCGAAATAATATGCGGCATAGAATGCACTGTCGATCAGCTGACTTTCAAATTGATTGAGGTTGAAATGGTTTTTGCAAAAGGGGATGAAGATGCCGTTGCTTGCAGCAAGAAATCCCCAGAAGAAAAAAACAGTGACCAAGGTGCTCAGGGCACCGTAGTTAGTTGGTTGTTGTGGTTGACTCATTTGTTGGTGAATAATGTTGATTGTGAAAATAATCAATTCTATACAAATGAATAAATGTTGAGGCGTTGATTCGTTTATTTGTTGAGTCGATTATAATGATTTATGGACTCCCTGTCTAACGGTCATTATTTTTTCACGCAAAGGCGCAAAGTTTCAAAGGCGCAAAGGATTACACATGATTTTTATGACGAAGAGCAACTCTGCGTTTACATCCTTTTCTCCTTTCTCTGCGCCAAAGAATGTCTTGAACTGTGATTAAGCTGATTAATTTATTTTTATTGTTTATTCGTTGAGTTGTTATAATGACTCCCGGACTCCCGGACTTCCGGTCTTCTGTATTAGATCATGTCATAACATGAACATCCGAAAATATATCGTGCCTACGGCACTTTTCTATCTGTGTATATTTTTTCTACCAATATTTAGTTCCTACGGAACTAAATATATTCGTTTGTGCGTTTATTCGTTGATTCGTTTACGCGTTTAGAGGGTAGTTGTTCAGGAAAGACCAGCAATTAATAACATCCAACCAAAACCTTCTTCATGGACTTCCGGACTCCCGGACTCACGGACTTCCGGACTCCCGGACTCCCGGACTCACGGTCTTCCGGTCTTCCGGTCTCATGGACTTCCTGTCTTTCGGTCTCTTTTTAATTTTCCAACTTCGAAAATAGTTCGATTACCCCAAAGCCTGTATCACATCGTATTGGGTGATGATGTGGTAATTAACTGATTCATCGCGTGTAAGCAATGCGTTTCTCTGTTTGTCGATCAGGGAGCTAAGTCTTTCTACAGGGGTGTCGAATGGAACAATAGTCAACGGTGGTTCTATGACTGAAGCGATCTTTTCTGATTTTAATTCCGGATTTGAAAACAGATGATTGAACAATCCGTTTTCAGAAATAGTGCCAATGCATTGGGTCCCATTTTGCATAACAGGGATCTGTTCTATGCCGTATTTTTTCATTAAATCAACAGCTTCTGCAACAGTATGTTGTTCGTTGATTGTAACAAGTGGTTTATTTGTCCTTGATGAAATAATGTCTCTGATGGTTTTTACTTCCAGAAAACCTCTTTCCATCATCCACTGATCATTATAAATTTTTCCGACATACCTGCTGCCATGGTCATGCAGGATACATACTACGAGATCATCCTTTTTCAGTTTGTCTTTCAGTTGCATCAAACCCTGAATACAACTTCCTGCACTGTATCCGCAGAACAATCCTTCTTCTTTGGCCAGTCGTCTTGCCATTACTGCTCCATCTTTGTCTGTAACCTGCTCGAAGTGATCAATGAATCGCATGTCATAGTTTTCGGGCACGAAATCTTCTCCAAAGCCTTCACTGATATAGGGGTGAACTTCATTCATGTCTATTTCACCGGTTCGGAAATATTTCGTCAGCAATGAACCATATACATCAATCGCCCATATTTGAATGTTTGGGTTTTGTTCTTTCAGGTACATCGCTGTTCCTGTGATGGTACCACCTGTGCCTGCCGTACAAACTAAATGCGTGATTTTCCCGTCTGTCTGCTTCCATATTTCCGGACCTGTACTTTCGTAATGTGCCTGCCTGTTTGCCAGGTTATCATACTGGTTCATGTGACAGGAGTTGGGAATCTCTTTTGCAAGCCGCGCTGCTACGCTGTAGTAACTTCTTGGATCATCAGGAGCAACATTGGTTGGACAAACAATGACTTCTGCGCCGACAGCTTTCAGGATATCTGCTTTCTCCTTTGATTGTTTGTCAGTGGTGACGAAAATGCATTTATAACCCTTTACAACAGCAGCCAGAGCGAGACCCATTCCGGTATTTCCGCTAGTACCTTCAATAATGGTGCCTCCGGGTTTGAGTCTGCCTTGTTGCTCAGCCACTTCCACCATTTTAAGCGCCATCCGGTCTTTGATGCTGTTACCCGGATTGAAATAATCCACTTTGGCAGTGATGGTACAGGGTAGGGAGCGCGTTATTTTATTCAAACGGATCAGTGGCGTATTGCCGATGGTTTCGAGTATGTTGTTTTTGATATCCATATTTGGAAATGCAAAGATAAGTCTACGAGACTAAATGACAGAGGGAAGAGGTATGTTATT
>JBKDJT010000269.1:0-18362 GCA_046345435.1 Bacteroidota bacterium | reverse complement strand
TCAACAATGTTAGGATAACTGTCAACTGTAAATTCCTGGGGAATTACATCTATAATTTCATCGCCTGCTGGAATATAGGTTTTATACTGATCAGCGATTAACTGATCAATCTCTTTTTGTGATATCTCAGTTTCGCAATCCTGTCGTACAATATCTCCTCTTGTTTGCAGAGATTTAATATGGTGACCCGCAATACCCACATAAACCTCTTCAATTTTAAGACGTGGATTGCTTTTATAACAGTTTTGTATCGCAAGCTGAATCGCTTTCATGGTTTGTTCAATATTAACAACCATGCCGTGCTGAACACCATTGCTGTTGGATCTCCCAAATCCTAGAATTTCAAGTTTACCGTATGCATTTTTACGTCCCGCGATTGCAACAATTTTAGTTGTTCCAATATCAAGACCCACAATGATGGGATTGATCTTTTCAGCAGAAGTCTCTGCATTGTCGTGAGGCATTGACTTTTCATTTTGTTCTGTAATCATAACTGTTTCTTGTTTTAAAATGTTTATGTTGATCGTTAAAGGTTTAAAAATTAGTAGTGTCTTTATTGATTACCGGAGCCATAATTGCTTTCGGCTTGTCTTCAGCTGTTTTGGTTTTATTCCCTGATGGCACAGCGGTGTTATTTTTATTTGCCGGCATCGGCTGATTCTTAACTGCAGGTTTTACTTTTATCGTGTCTTTTATACCGGGATTAGTAGCAGGTAATGATTTCACCGAATCTGTATTCCTTCGTATTAAAGTGCTATCCTTATTCACCATTAAACTATCCTGTACTTTAATAAGTGAGTCTTTGGGCATAAACATAGTAGCAAACAAACTCAAACTATCGCGTCTCACACCAACCAGTAGTTTATTAAATCTTAGATCGAGGCGACTGTAATAATTCCAGCCGGTTTTTGCAATAATCTGATTATAAAATATTTTAAGCCGATTAAATTTCTGTTTGATCATATTCCCTTCTCCGAAAAGGATTTCATGATTTCCGACTTTCGGAATAAAAAGCATTTCAGTACCACTTAGTTCAATCTGATCAATTAAAGCCTTCCAGAACGGTTCATTATGTAAGTACAATCCCATATCACGTACCTGCATCAGCAGTAAACTGTCTTTCGGATTAAGTTTCTGTGAGCTTTCCGGGAAAGATGTGAATACAGGAACAGATGCAATTTGAGTAAAACTGAAAGGAAGACGAACTCCCTGATCATCGACATAAAAAGTAGACTGATCTTTACAGAATACCCTTGCAACAGGAATCCGTTGTTCTATCATTACCTGCAGCCGATCCTGATGATCAAAATACAAATCAGCATTTCTGATCCATATATTTTTCTCAAGTAACTCTTCTTTCTTTTTCAAATTTATTGCACCAACATATTTCCCTGCGAAAGAGCCAGTATTGCCTTCTGACAAAACAGCTAAAATTTCTTTTTCTTGAATGTATCTTATATCGTCTGTACTAATGATATTCACGACTACACTTTTGCATTGGCGTTGACTGTTATGCGTACCTGCAGCCACTAATAAAACAATCAGTACCAGCCCTGTTAAAGACCAGACGATGACAGAAAATATTTTTTTCCAGTTTAATTTCAACTTAGCCATGAATAAACTGATCTTTTAATTTAGGTAAAAGTGTATCTATATCTCCGGCACCTGCTGTAACAAAAACAAGTCGGTCGCCATTCTTTTTGCTCTTGTTCAGATATTCTTCTGTTTTCTGAAAAATAGTCTCACGTGTAACCAGATGTTTTTGCTGCAAATTCATTTTATCAATCAGAATCTGACTGGACACTCCTTCAATTGGTAGCTCTCTTGCAGGATAAATTGGCAATAAGAGTACCGCATCTGCCATATCCAGACTTTCTGCAAAAGCATCTGCCAGGTCTCTTGTTCGGGTATACAAATGCGGTTGAAATGCAAGCAGTAAAAAATATTCCGGAAACAAACTTCTTACTCCTTCAATCAATGCTTTCAGTTCAACAGGATGTTGAGCATATTCATCAATCAGAACAGGGTGTTTTTCATTGGGTGCAATTACATACTCAAAACGACGACGAACTCCTTTGTATGAAGAAAGAGATTCTTTGATTTTCTCAGTATCTGCTCCAATTAAAATTGATGCAGAAACAGCTGCCAGCGAATTTTCAACATTATGATAGCCTCCAGCATTTAACCGTAAACCGGAAACAATAAACTGCTTTTCTTTTATTTGATTAATAACTAAATCAAATGTATATCCACCATGATCAACCTTTAAATTTTTGGCGTATACATCAGCACTTTCATTGTTAAGATGATAAGTGATGGTGTGCGCAGCCTTCAACTGATCTTCTCTGTCAAGACCAAATTTTTTAATCAGCCATCCATCAGGTCTGATTTTCTGTGCAAACTGAACAAATGCATCTTCCATTGCTTCGGCAGTTCCATAAATGTCGAGATGGTCCGAATCCATGGAAGAGATAATAGCTATTTGCGGATCCAACTTATGAAAAGACCGGTCAAACTCATCTGCTTCCAGTACACAAATATCATTCGGATTACTCCAGAAATTTGTTTGATAATTAGCAGAGACCCCGCCTAAAAATGCATTGCAACCTACTCCCGTTGAGCGCAACAAATGAGCAGTCATGGTGCTGATTGTTGTTTTGCCATGCGTACCGGCAACACAAATATTTTGAAGTGAACGTGTAATCATTCCAAGCACTTCACTTCTTTTCATTATCTCATATCCTTCTTGTCTGTAAAAAGCAAGCTCTTTATGAGATACAGGAATTGCAGGCGTATATACAACCAAATCTGCATCTTTTAAAAGAAGATCAGTATTGTCTTCATAATGTACACTTATACCTTCCTGGGTAAGTTCATTAGTTAGCTGAGTTGGTGTTTTGTCATAACCGCTTACTTTCATTCCACGCTGATGGAAAAAACGAGCGAGTGCACTCATACCGATGCCTCCGATACCGATAAAATAAACTACTGATATGTCTTTCAGTTCTTTCATTTACTTATTGATGCAATAATTTCTTTTGCAACCCGCTGATCCGCATCAGCAATTGCAAACTGCCTAATATTATTTTTTAATCGACTCTGTTGTTCTGAATTACCCGCCAGCTCAATGATCCTATCAACTAAATGATTAGCTGCATCTTCATCGCTGATCATCAATGCCGCATCCTTTTTTACAAGATGTTCAGCATTTACACGCTGATGGTCTTCTGCAGCAAATGGATAAGGAATAAATATCACAGGCTTACCAATGAGTGAAATTTCTGCTACCGACATAGCACCTGATCTTGATACAATAATATCTGCAGCAGCGTAAGCACTTGCCATATCAGTAATAAAATCATTCATCCATATTCCTGATCTGTTTGCAATAGCGATTTGTGCCTGCTCCTTATAAAGTTTCCCTGTTTGCCAGATGATCTGCAGATTTTTATTTATCAATTTGTCTAAGCCTGCAGCAATCGCCTGATTGATACTTCTGGCACCCAGACTTCCTCCTACAATCAAAATTGTTTTCTTTTCATTAGTCAAACCGAAAGTCGCCAAAGCTTCTTCTCCGGATATACCTGTGGTATAAATAGATGAACGAACAGGATTGCCTGTGACAATTATTTTATTGGCAGGAAAAAATTTCTCCATTCCGTCTGTTCCTGTAAATATTTTCACTGCTTTCGCGGAAAGCATCTGATTGGCTTTTCCTGCAAATGAATTTGCTTCGTGAATAAAAGTTGGCACACCTTGAGACTGTGCAGCTTTCAATACAGGATAGGTAGAATATCCGCCAACGCCAATTACTGCATTGGGTTTATAACCTTTGATTATTTTCCGGGCTGCTATCAAACTGCTAATTATTTTAAACGGCAGAAAAATGTTTTTCCATAAAGCTGCTCTGTTAAAACCGGCAATATCAAGACCAACTATTTTGAAACCTGCCTGCGGTATTTTTTCCATCTCCATTTTTCCTTTAGCACCTACAAAAAGAAAATCAACATCAGGAAGCAATTTGTTCAATGCTTGCGCAATAGCAATTGCCGGGAATATATGACCACCCGTACCTCCTCCGGCTATGATAATTTTTTTGCTCATGCGCTTACCTCTGCTGTTGATTTAGCTTTTCCTTCAGTCTCTTCTACATTACGTGCTACACTTAAAATGATACCAATGGAAAGACTTGTAAATATGATACTGCTACCGCCCATACTCACCAATGGAAGTGTAACACCTGTAACAGGAAACAGTCCCACATTCACCGCCATATTCGTCATCGCCTGAATAACCAAAGTGAAACTGAGTCCAATTGCCAGGAATGCCCCAAAAGCGTACGGACATCGTCTGAATATTTTTATACTCCTGAAAAGAAATATGAGATAGACAAAAATGACAAATGCGCCTCCCATTAAACCATATTCCTCAATGATGATGGCGTAAATAAAATCTGAATAAGGATGCGGCAGAAAATTTCTCTGTTCACTGTTGCCGGGACCAAGACCGACAAATCCACCTTTCGCTACAGCAATTTTCGCCTGCTGAACCTGATATGGTACTTCTTCCTTACCCGCATACATAAAATCCTGAACGCGCTTAATCCATGTTGGCACCCTTGCAATTTCAAGAATAGCAGGGAGTGGTTTCGATTTTGACTGTTCCTTATCATAATAAGCACGTGCAATAAAGATCAGTGTAATAACAGGCACAATAACAAATGAACCAAGGATCAGCAGGTGGCGGATATTGGCACGTCCTATAAAAAGTAATAACATGGATGTTGCTCCTGTAAGCAATGCAGTTGATAGGTTTGCCGGGGCGATCAGTACACAAATAATAACCACAGGTGTTATAAGTGGAATAAATCCTTTTTTAAAATCCTTAACTACCGCTTGTCTCTTAGACAAAGTATGGGAAAGAAACATAAACAAAGCAAGCTTGGCAAGATCTGAAGTTTGAAATGTTAGATTAATGACAGGCAATTTAATCCAGCGATTGGCATCATTCAGTGAGGTGCCGAATTTGAGTGTATATATAAGAAGCGGTATAGAAAAATAGAAAAGTATTTTCGCTACCCTTGCGTAGAAAGTATAGTTTACCCGATGTGCTGCATATACAATCAGTACTCCTCCGGTAATGGTAAGAATCTGACGAAACAAATAAATAAGCGTATTGCCCTTGTACATTTTATATGCCAAAGAATTCGTTGCACTGTAAACCGCAAGAAGACTTACAAGAGACAATATGATCACGATAGACCATATGGCTTTATCTCCCCGCGTTTGATCTCTTAGATCTACTGTTTTAAAATTTGGCAATTCAGTCATTGGTAATTTTTCAATTTAGTTTCAGAGTTCGCGTACTGCTTCTTTAAACTGCTTTCCTCTGTCTTCATAATTTTTGAACAAATCAAAGCTTGCACAAGCAGGGCTCAGAAGAACAATATCTCCTTTTTGAGCAATCCTATAAGCACTATTCACTGCATCTTTCGCACTGTTGGTTTCAAATATTGCGGGAACAATTCCTTTGAAAGCTTCTAATATTTTTTTATTATCTGTTCCCATACAGATAATTGCTTTCACTTTGTCCTGAACCAGTTCTTTAAGGATATCATAATCATTACCCTTATCTACTCCCCCCAGAATCAATACTGTTGGCTTTGTCATACTTTCTAGTGCAAACCACGTTGAATTCACATTGGTCGCTTTGCTGTCATTAATATATTCAACACCTTTTACTGTGCCGACAGACTCCATGCGGTGTTCAAGATTTTCGAAGGAAACAACAGCTTCCCTAATTTTTTCTTTTCTGATTCCCAGCGTTGCTGCTGCTATGCCTGCTGCCATTGTATTGTACTGATTATGTTTTCCTTTAATTTTAAAATCATCTACACTCATCGTCAGCGGATCATCATTTAGCGCAATGGTCATTTTTCCGTCTTTGATGAAAGCTCCTTTTTGGGGTTCCTGGTTCATAGTGAATGGTAATGGGTTTGAGTAGTATGAAAAAAAACTGAGATACTTAACAGTTACAGGATCATCTGCACAATAAATAAAATAGTCGGTCGCAGTCTGATTCTTTACAAGATTAAATTTGGCCTTGATATAGTTCTCGAACTTATATTCATAACGATCAAGATGATCTTCTGTAATATTGGTAAGTATAGCAATGTGTGGATAAAAAGAATGAATGTCATCCAGCTGAAAGCTGCTTATTTCAGTAATATATAACGGCTTAGGATCTACTGCTACCTGTCGAGCAACACTGTAACCAATATTCCCAACAAGTGCACAGTCGATACCCGCATGTCGGCAGATATGATAGAGAAGTGATGTAGTAGTAGTTTTTCCATTACTTCCGGAAATAGCAACGATCTGACTATCTCCTTTGAAACGCCATGCCAGTTCAATATCGCTGATGATAGGAATACCGGCTTTCCTGATTTTTTGAACCAGCGCATTGGATTCCGGAATGCCCGGACTCTTCATCACCTCATTTGCCTGAAGAATTTTTTCTTCAGTAACTTTTTTCTCTTCATAGGCAATTCCATGAGTTTCAAGTTCATCCCGGTAGATTTTCTTTAACTCACCTGCATCGCTGAGAAAAACATCGTACCCCTGCTTTTTAGCAAGGATTGCGGCGCCTGTTCCGGCTTCTCCGCCACCTAGTACGATGAAACGATGTGTCATTAGTTCAATTTTGGTTTTTCCCTTTCTTCCGATTTTTAATAATCGAAAAAATGGTTCTTCACAAGTATGGGTCAGTAAAAAAATCCAAAAGGATTTTTTGTGTCGGTTTTGTCCCCAAGGGTTCAGATCAGTTGGAAAACCTGGTTTGGTTTTTCAAAAACGTTTATCACCTGATTTTAAGCGTAACAATTGCAAACACCACACATAGCAGTGTTACTACCCAAAAACGAGTTACAATTTTACTCTCATGGTATCCGGCTTTTTGAAAATGATGATGAAGCGGACTCATTAAAAAAATGCGTCTCCCCTCACCGTATTTTCGTTTCGTATATTTAAAGTAGCTGACCTGTAATACCACACTCAGATTTTCTACCAGAAATACACCGCAGAAAATCGGAATCAGCAACTCTTTTCGCACTAAAAAAGATAAAGCTGCTATTACACCGCCAAGCATCAGACTTCCTGTATCTCCCATGAATACCTGAGCGGGATAAGCATTGTACCAAAGAAATCCAATACATGCTCCTACCATCGCCCCAATGAATATGGATAATTCACCTATGTTGGGGATGTACATAATATTCAGGTATTCTGCCACTCGTATATTACCGCTTGCATATGCAAAAATTCCTAAGCAAATGCCAATAATAGCAGATGTACCCGTCGCAAGTCCATCAATGCCATCTGTAATGTTTGCACCATTCGAAACAGCAGTAACAATAAAAATGACAATCAGAATATATAAAAGCCAGGACAAACCTCTGATTGCTACAGGTAAAAGTTTTGTATAGTTAAACTCATGCGACTTTACAAAGGGTATTGTAGTGATTGGATCATTGGCTTTCACCATTATTGTTTCTCCTCCGTTTATATTCACGCGCTTTACTTCCGCATTCAATGGCAGTTCACTTCCTGTAAATTTCCGATATACACTGATCGTGTCATTAAACAACATTGTTGTAGCAACCGCTATTCCGAGAACTACCTGTCCAAGAATTTTTATCCATCCGGCAAGACCATCGCCATCACCTTTCACATAAGCTCTGCCTTCGCGCTGTGCTTTTCTTTTTGCTTTCAGCTTGAGATAATCATCAATAAACCCTATCAGTCCAAGCCAGATAGTAGCAAACAACATTAACAGAATATATACCTTACTGATATCAGCTAGTAATAAAGTTGGAATCAGGATAGATAAAATAATTATCAACCCACCCATTGTTGGAGTTCCTTTCTTTTGTTGCTCACCCGCAAGACCTAAATCACGTACCGATTCGCCTATTTGTTTTTTCTTCAGATAGTTTATCAGCTTCTTGCCAAAAATGGTAGATATAATCAATGATAAAAGAACAGCCAATAAAACCCTGCTCGAGATATACTGAAAAAGATTATCCCCCGGAATGTCAATTCCGTTTTTATTAAACCAGTCTACTAAATTTTTCAGCATGAGCTGTTTTTTATTTTAGTTATTTATCTAAGAGTTCAAAGCATTCGCTCAATACTTTTTTATCATCAAAATCATAGCGAACACCTTTTATTTCCTGATACTTTTCATGTCCTTTTCCTGCAACCAAAACGACATCACCTTTATCCGCAAGTGTTACAGCTGTTTTTATTGCTTCTTTTCTGTCAGCTATAACCAGAACTTTTCTTCTGGAAGCAGAGGTAAGATCAGCCTGCATTTCATCAAGTATAACCTGAGGATCTTCAGACCGGGGATTATCATTTGTAAACAATGCACGGTCGCTCAATTCAGCAGCAACTTGTCCCATCAATGGACGTTTTGTTTTATCTCTGTCGCCGCCGCAACCAATCACTGTAATAATTTGTTCCTGACCTTTTCTTAACTGAAGCAGTGATTTTAAAATATTTTCTAATGCATCAGGTGTATGAGCATAGTCAACAACACCTAAAATATTTTCTCGTGTAGAACGAATCACATCAAAACGACCCTCAGCACCTTTTAAAGCACTCAACACCTGTAAAACTTGATGCGTTTCTTCACCCAGGCATACAGCAGCTCCATATACAGCTAGTAAATTATATGCATTGAATACGCCCATCATCCGAAAATGAACCTCATCTTCATTGATGAGCATGTGAAGTCCGTTTAATCCGTTTTCTATAATCTTGCCTTTGAAACTCGCAGAAGTTTTAAGACTGTAATAAAATTTTTGAGCCTTTGTATTCTGAAGCATCACTTCCCCACGCTTGTCGTCCAGATTACTAATTGCAAATGCATCTTTGGTGAGCAGATCAAAATATGATTTCTTTACACGGATGTATTCATCGAAACTTCCATGGTAATCAAGATGATCATGGGTAATGTTACTGAATAAAGCCCCGGTAAAGTGAAGGCCTGCAATTCTTTGCTGGTGAATTGCATGACTGCTGCATTCCATGAAAACATGAGAGCAGCCCGCATCACTCATTTCTTTTAGTAAGCGATTTAACTGAATAACATCAGGAGTAGTATGCGATGAAGGAAAAACTTTATCTCCTATCTGATATTGAACAGTAGATATTAATCCGCAACGATAACCTAAAGCGGTGAAAAGATGAAACAACAATGTGCTGATAGTTGTTTTTCCGTTTGTTCCCGTAACGCCAACCAGTTTTATTCTTCTTGTTGCATAACCATAGAAGGCATGAGCGATATAACCGGCAGCATGAGCAGAATCTTTTACTCTAACAAAAGTTACATTATCATTTTCTGCAGACGGCAACTCCTCGCAGATAATAACTGAAGCTCCGGCATTAATTGCAGAAGAAATAAATTGATGTCCATCACTGTTAACTCCCTTGATTGCAATAAAACAATCTCCCGCTCTCACGGCACGTGAATCAATAGTGATAGCAGCAACCTGTAACTGATCAGATCCTACGATCTCCTCTACTTGCACTTCATTTAATATGTCTTTCAACAATAACATTAATTCAGATTCAATTCAATGATTTTATTTTTTGCTACTGCAGTACCTCCATCTATGGACTGACGTACAACCCTTCCCTTGCCATTTATATTCACACGATAGCCGGCCGACTCAAGTAGGAATAATGCATCTTTCAGCCCCATACCCAATACATTTGGTACCGTACCCGACATAACAGAAATCTCTTTTTGGTTGATATTTTGTTTTGACAGGACAACTTGTTGCCAGTTTCCGGTTGGTTTTCCAAATCCCTGCCATCCAAACTGATTGGCGAGTAAACGAACTGATTCCCGGCTGCCACTGAACTGATAACCAAATGAATCTTTTTTTGCTGTAAGCTGTTGCGACAAAACCGGTTTTTCAATGTATTTAAATAAGTGATCTGCAATTTCTTTAAACACAGGAGCAGCAACGGTCGAGGCATAATATCCTACAGCTCCTGGTTTGTTTTTTATCGTAACAATGATTGAATATTTAGGATTATTGGCGGGGAAATAACCGGCAAATGAAGACTGATAGACTCCATCTTTATATTTAAAGATACCATCGTTCACTTTTGCCGTTCCTGTTTTACCTGCTACTTTATATAAAGCGTTCTGGAAGGCAGCTCTTGCTGTTCCTTCTGTACACACTGCCTCCATACATTCACGCAATTGACTTATTGTATTTTGAGAAGCAACAGCTGAGTTTAAAACAACGGGATTATTTTTCTGAATAACTGTTCCGTAACTACGGATCTCGTTGACCAGATATGGCTTCATCAATTTACCATTATTAGCCACTGCATTGTAAACCATAAGAAGTTGCAAAGGAGATACCAGTAAGGCATAGCCGAAACCCCAGGATACAAGTGTTTGATCATTCCAGTTCTTTTTATTTTTAGGATTGGGCACAACTGGTGTAAATTCTTCTTTCAGCTCGATACCGGTTTTGGAAGTAAGATTGAGAGATTTCAGTTTTGCATAATATTTTTCAGGCTGAGTATTGTAGTATTCATAAGCAAGCTTACTCATCGCAACATTTGAACTTAGTGCAAACGCCTGTTTTAGCGTAATGGAAGCAGCTCCTCCATGATCATCCGACACAACTCTTCCTTTGATATTCCATTTCCCACCGTGAATATCAATATTATCCTGAATGGTTTTGTTTTGCTCATCAAGTGCAGTGAGAAGTGGAATAAGTTTTATGGTAGACCCCGGTTCAGATGTACGCAATGCATAATTATTCGTTTCAAAATAATTGCCACTTGAATCACGACCAAGATTAGCCATTGCTTTTATTTTTCCCGTAGCTACTTCCATCACAACACAAGTACCCTCAAGGGCTTCTTTCTCTATCATCTTTCTCATTAAAGCACGCTCAGCGATATCCTGTATGTTGATATCAAGCGTGGTATAGATATCATAACCATTTTCAGGTTCTACTTCATAACCTTCTACAGGCATCAGCACACCACCGGCAACAAAACGGACAAGACGCTTTCCGGAAGTTCCACGTAATAAACTATCATAAGAGCGCTCAAGACCTACGAGTCTTGCATTTTCACGATATAAGCCTATCGTTCTGAAGCCAAGTTCACCATATGGATTGAGACGTTTTGTCTTTGTTTCTGTAATGATGCCGCTCTTGTTTCTTCCAAGTTTTGCCAAAGGGAAATCACGGAATAATTTATAATCCTCAAAAGAAACTTTTTTATGTAATAAATAGTATCGCTCTTTATTGGCATATGCCATTTTCAAATCGCGGACATAGTCCTGAGACTTTTTGTCCTTAAAAAGCTGAGAAAGACAGATTGCAAACGAATCAATATTTTTAAAGAAACGTTCTCCGTTCTTTGCTCTTAATCCATCTGCTCCGAAATCCATATAAATATCAAACTGAGGAATGGATGTACTTAACATACTTCCGTCTTCACTGAAAATTGTTCCTCTTTCAGCATCCAAGTCAATGATTTTAGTATGAAGGCTGTCTCCCATACTTCTCCAGTATTTCCCTTCAACTCGTTGAGTATATAATGCCTTACCGATGATCATTAATCCAAAAAAGATCAATCCTAGGTAAACCAGGTATACACGCCATAATATGTCTTTCTTTATCTCCATTTTCTATCAACCCGGGTTTTTTTCAGTTGAATCTTTCAGAAAAACGGGCTGATCCATTGTTTCTCGAAGCCCGATTGTATCAAGCACTTTACTTAATTCCGTCATACGGTTTTGAAACATGAGTTTACTGTTAAGAGATTTATACTCATACTCCTGCTCTTTAAGTAAGCGTGTGGTTTTATTGATCTTTCTGATCGTATTGTCTGCATAATGCCCGTTGGCGATGTAGACAATTGCCAGAAGCGTCAGGAATAAAAAGAAAGGAACATTTCTGATGATCCATTCATACCTAAACCACTTTTTGACATCCAGTTTTGTTTCTTTTTCTGCCATTTTTTGCAGATTAAATGATGATCGAAAAAAAATAGTTGCCGATGATCAAAGGATGCGGTAATGAGAATATTGGATTAGGATTTTTCAGCAACGCGTAAGCGTGCACTTCTGGATCTTGGATTGGAATTAAGTTCGCTTTCACCGGGTTCGATTGGCTTGCGGGTAATGAGGAAGAAAGGTTTTTTCTTTTCTTCTCTCGAAAACGGATTTTCAGGTGCATTTAAAGGTTCTCCGTCTCTGAAAAACTGTTTCACCATACGATCTTCTAGGGAATGAAAAGAAATGATTGCAACTCTGCCTTCCTGCTTGATTGCTTCAGGTAACTGATGCAGCAATTCTTTTAAAGCAGCCATTTCCTGATTGACTTCAATACGCAATGCCTGAAAAACCTGAGCAAGGTATTTGTGTGGATTACCCCTTACAACTCCCTGTAGCATTGCTTTAAACTGCGCAATGGTATCAAGAGATTGATGCTGACGAAATGCAACAATTGCATGTGCAAGCGTACGCGAATTGGTAACTTCTCCATATTCGCTGAAAATTTGCTGCAACTGTTCCTGTGAATAAGTTGAAAGGATGACTGAAGCAGTTAGCGATGAGCCGGGATCCATCCGCATGTCGAGCGGACCGTCAAATCGAGTTGAAAACCCTCTGACAGGTTCGTTAAACTGGTGACTTGAAACCCCAAGATCAGCAAGTAAACCATCTGCCTGATTTATCTGATGCAATTTCATAAAGCGCAGCAGATAACGAAAATTGTGAGGGATAAAAATCACCCGGTTATCTTCCGGCAAGTTTCTTCTTGCATCAGGATCCTGATCAAAAGCCAGAAGTTTGCCATGAGGACCCAGCCTTTGCAGAATTTCCCTCGAATGGCCTCCGCCTCCGAAAGTACAATCGATGTAAACCCCGTCGGGTTTAATATTGAGTGCATCGACTGCCTCTTTCAATAAAACCGGCACATGATAAACGGGCTCCTTATTTTGCTCCATTTCGGAACCCTTACCCTGACCCTTCGGTTTCTTAGTCATGTTACGCGTCAACCTTCCTTTTTTACCATTACTTCATCAGCAAGAGAACTGAAGGATTCTGGTGAAAAGTTTTCAAAGAACTGTTGGTACTTTTTCTTATCCCATATTTCTATTTTCTGAACTGCAGACACCAGCACAGCATCCTTGTCTAATTCAGCATAAACTTTAAGGTTTTGCGGAATCAGCAGACGACCTGCCGTATCAAGTTCTACTGTAGTTGCCCCGTTCAAAAAATAGCGTTGAAATTGTCTTACCTTAGGGTCGAATGCGTTCAATTCACTGATTTTAGAGAATATGGGTTCCCAGTTTTTCATTGGATATAAAGTAAGGCAGGGTTCTATCCCCCTGCTGATCACGTATTGGTTGCCCCAATCTTCAGGAACCTGCTTTTTAAAGCCGGCCGGAAGAAGGAAGCGCCCCTTGGCGTCGATCGTTACTTCATATTCTCCGAGAAAACCAGTCATTTGAACAATTTCAGTTGTTTTTTACCATTTATAGACACAAATTAACACATTTTCCCACTTTTGAAACAAAAGTTCTGCATTTTATTTTTTCCACAAAGCTGAAAGCCTTGACTGACAATGGTTTCAGCTTAAAAATTGGTCAAAAAATAAAAAAGGCTGTGGATTGCTGTGAATTGGCTGTGGATAACCGAAAAAAATAGAGTCCGCCAGGAGAAATTTTAAAAAAGAAAATACCCGACTTATGAAAAAAGGATTAAAGGATATCTGAAGGAAGTAAAAGATTTAACTCACATGATTATCTTTTGCCAATGGAAATGTTAATGTAAAAGTAGATCCTTTTCCGGGTAAGCTATCTGCTTTAATTTTCCCATCATGTGCTTCAGTCATTGTTTTCACGTAACTCAGTCCTAACCCGAACCCCTTTACGTTGTGAACATTTCCTGTATGTGCGCGGAAAAACTTTTCAAACACTCTCGACAATGTTTCTTTATTCATACCGATACCATGGTCTTCTATCTGAAATCTGATTCCTGAACGACCCGCATTTTTAGTTGTAATGCTAATGAATAAAGAATCCGGCTTTGAATATTTAATTGCATTATCTACAAGGTTGTTGATCAGATTTGTCATGTGATTTTCATCAGCACTCAACAAATCATTTGTTGCATTTAGATGCAATTCTACTTTTCCATTTTTCTCCTCAATCTGTAATTGCAGATTCGAAATCACCTTATTGACAATATCATGCAGGTGTAATAGTTTTTTATCAAGCTTCACTTCCTGTCTTTCCATCTGGGCAGCCTGCAAAATTGTTTCTACATGCTTATTCATCCGCTGGTTCTCATCTTTTATAATTGAAGTGAAGTAGCTAAACCTTTGAAGATCGTTTCTTACTTTATCCGTTCGGATTGCATCGATAGCAAGAGAGATCGTAGCAAGCGGTGTTTTTAATTCATGCGTCATATTGTTGATGAAGTCTGTCTTCATCTCACTTAGTTTTTTCTGACGTAGTAAAGCGCCTACTGTTAAATAAAAAGCAGTAATAATAATTAACGTAAAAAAAACAGAGCCGGCAATCATGCCGTTCAGATCTTTGATGACAACTGATTTGATATTAGGAATAACAAGTATAATCGCTTCATCAACAATTAGATTTTCACTGAGACTTCCTCCTCTTGGTATTAAGGGATACCACAACCGCATGTTGTGCAGCGTATCACTGTTCAATGCAATAAAACCTGCAGACTTAATCGTATAGTGATGATCGATACCAAAAGTTTCAACTGCAAATTCGAATTGTATATTTCGTATATCAGCTTTTTGAAAAGACTTTTGAAATTTTTCTTTTATTTCATATGAAGTAAAATATCCGGATACATAATTATGAAGACGCAAATCACCGAATTCTTTTGCATTCCCGAAATCAAACGGCTTTTCAAGTGTAAGAGGCGATTTTTCCATTTCAGTCAATAACTGCTCTCCCACTTCCTGTATAATCGGCTGTAGTCTTTCCTTATACCATAATTCTCTTTTCATAGCAGAAGACCGGATCCAGGATACCTGAATAAATATGATCCCTAAAAGAGACAATGTGATCAATACAATAATCAGCGGAAATATTTTTTTCATCCGTTCTGCTTTGTTGGAAGTAGACAAAAATAAGACCGGTCTGTTAGAAGAAAGAATAAAGATTGAAATTAAGATCCTTTTAACGATCATTTATAAACAGGCGCCAAAAAGACAAGTCGTAAAATTTTTATTCAAAATATCTGAGTCGTACATTCGAGAATGTTTCAGGCTGAAAGCGGTAGATTTCTGATTGCAGATCCCTTTTTAAAGGATCCGAATTTCCTCAGGTCAGTCATTTTTCTTTGTGAACACAATGAAGAAGGAAGTTTTGGCCTGGTAGTTAACCGCTTGCTTCCCTTACGAGTTTCAGATCTGCTTACAGATTTACCAAATGCCGATTTCCCTGTTTACTATGGCGGACCGGTGCAAACAAATACTCTTCATATTTTACACAAAATCCCTGATTTAGAGGAGCAATCTCAAATGTTGATGAAAAATCTGTACTGGGGAGGCGCAATTGATACAATCACTGAAATGATAGTTAAAAATCAATTAAACGAAAATAATATTCGTTTTTATCTAGGCTACAGTGGTTGGAGTAAAGGTCAGCTGGATGAAGAAATAAAAGAAAATACATGGTTAACCGGAAAAGGGAGCAGCGAACTGGTGTTTATGAAGGATCCTGAACTATGCTGGAAAAAAGCCCTTCAATCATTGGGAGAACCCTACAACCAAATGGCATTGTACCCTATCGATCCGCAACTTAATTAGTTTTATAAATGAAAAACTCCCGATATAAAAACGGGAGTTATAAAAATTAGTTTTGCAGTTTTGATTTAAATGCGTGTACTTCCTTCAACCATTACTGTTACTTTTTTATCCAACACCTCCACAAAACCGGCTTCGATTTGAAAACTCTCTGTATTTGTTTTATTAAGTAACACTTTCAAACGGCCTGCTTTCAAAGCGGCAACCAATGGCGCATGGCTATCGAGCACTTCAAAACTACCTGTTACACCAGGCAGCTGAACACCTACAACATCGCCACTGTAAGACTTACCAATCGGTGTTAATATTTCAAGTTTCATACATTAAAAATTGAGCCCTATCCGAAACGTTTGTTACAATACAATTCTGAATTAGCTTTTTGCTGCAGAAAGTAGCTTTTTACCTTTTTCAATCGCATCTTCAATTGTACCAACAAGATTGAATGCTGCCTCAGGATATTCATCAACTTCTCCGTCCATAATCATATTAAATCCACGGATTGTATCCTCAATGCTTACAAATACTCCTTTCAACCCTGTAAATGCCTCGGCAACATGGAATGGCTGAGAAAGGAAACGCTGTACCTTTCTTGCGCGGAATACAGTCAGTTTATCCTCTTCACTCAATTCATCCATACCAAGGATTGCAATGATATCCTGTAATTCCTTATAACGTTGTAAAATTAGCTTCACTCTGTTGGCGCAGGTATAATGCGCTTCACCAACAATAGCTGGTGTAAGAATACGAGAAGTTGATTCTAGCGGGTTTACAGCAGGGTAGATACCAAGGTCGGCAATCTTACGATCCAGTACGGTAGTTGCATCCAGGTGCGCGAAAGTAGTTGCCGGAGCCGGATCAGTAAGATCATCCGCCGGTACATATACTGCCTGTACGGAAGTGATTGATCCGTTTTTAGTAGAAGTGATACGCTCCTGCATCAGTCCCATTTCCGTTGCCAGCGTAGGTTGGTAACCCACGGCAGAAGGCATACGTCCCAATAACGCTGACACTTCAGAACCTGCCTGTGTGAAACGGAAGATATTATCCACGAAGAACAGGATGTCTTTTCCCTTCCCTTGACCATCACCATCGCGGAAATATTCAGCAATAGTCAGTCCACTCAATGCAACACGTGCACGTGCTCCGGGAGGTTCATTCATCTGACCGAATACGAAAGTGGCTTTTGAATCTTTCAACCCTTCCATATCCACCTTACTCAGATCCCAACCGCCTTCTTCCATGCTGTGTTTGAAATCGTCGCCGTATTTCATGATACCCGCTTCAATCATCTCACGAAGCAGGTCATTCCCTTCACGTGTACGCTCACCAACACCGGCAAACACGGACAAACCACCGTATCCTTTGGCAATATTATTAATCAACTCCTGAATCAATACCGTTTTACCTACACCCGCACCACCAAATAGACCAATCTTTCCTCCTTTTGCATATGGCTCAATAAGGTCAATTACTTTAATACCGGTAAAGAGAACTTCAGACGCTGTTGTAAGATTTTCAAATGCTGGAGGCTGAGCATGAATAGGACGTCCGTTCGCTTTGCTCACAGCCGGTAACCCATCAATCGGATCGCCTGTAACATTGAAAAGACGTCCATTGATACCCTCCCCGGTTGGCATCAGTATGTTTTTTCCGGTATCTGCCACTTCCATTCCGCGAACAAGTCCTTCTGTACCATCCATCGCGATAGTACGCACACTATCTTCACCAAGGTGCTGCTGTACTTCAAGTACAAGCACATCTCCATTGGGGCGCTTGAGTTCAAGCGCATTGTAAATATCAGGGAGCTGACCGTCAAACTCAACATCCACAACCGCTCCGATTACCTGTTTTACCTTTCCTGTATTGGCCATATAAATATAATTTTAAAGGATCCTATTTTGGGCGCAAAGGTAAGGGTGGAAGACGAAAGGGAAAAAGGAAATTAAGAACTTTTCTTCCCCATTTTACTGGCGGACAACCTGTTCCCTTTTTGATACTGAAAAAATTAATCTAACATGTAATTTTTAGCAAGCTGTTCAAATGCGCTTAGTTGGGTCTCTTTCCATTGCTGATCCTGATTTAATTCTTTACGCATCAGCTCTGCAACGAAAGGAGCAGCCTCTAATGTTGCTTTGGCGTCAAGAAATAAAGCCCTCGTTCGTCTGGCAAGCACATCCTCTAAAGTCATAGCCATCTCATGACCTACAGCCCAAATGACTTCTGCAGTTGTATAAGGCAACTCCGGATGTATTAACTGTGAATAACCCTGGTGCTGCAGGTACCTAATTGCTGCCGCATCACTGCCGTAATAATACAATGGATCAGAATAATCTACTCTTTTCATCCACCCATGTAGCTTGAGCGTTTCGGTCTGACACCTGGTATAAGCCAATCCTGATTCATAATGTGCACGCAGAATTAATTCTTGTGCCATCTTTCTGTAGGTGGTCCATTTCCCCCCGCTGATATTAAG
>JBKDJT010000268.1:0-2839 GCA_046345435.1 Bacteroidota bacterium | reverse complement strand
GGCTATATGTTATATCAAAATCTAAGTCGTTTGATGAAGCCAAAGAAATTAATGAAAAGATTTACGATGCTTTGGTTAGTAATAAAGACTCATTTAAAATAAACGAGCTGATTTCAACTGCCCCATATTTGATTTCTTCAAAAAGACTGGAGCAATCAAAAAATCAATGGGAGCGATTTTGGTTAGATAAAAAAGAAAATACAGAATCGTTGATAAAATCGGCAGGCAAAAGAAACAATCTCTCAGAATTTGCTTTTGAATCTTTTTATGAATGGACGGGAAACGGATCTGTTGATACTTCCTTAGGATCAAAATTATCTGCAGATCTTGGCTTAAATAAATTTATTTACCAAGACGCTGGTGAAAATTCTATTATTACAAGCATTGTACTAGATCGAGAACATGTTGATCGTTGTAAGCAAACCCTTCGGCAAATTCAGGGGGCTTATATTTTAGATGTTGCTGATATAACAGAACAAATGATGAATAGCGTAAAAGATGACTTCAATTATCTTTTGCTGTTTTCGGCAATGCTGGTATTTTTTTCTTTATTGGTCGTATATGGCAGAATTGAACTGGCACTATTTGCAATGTTTCCAATGGTTCTTAGCTGGATTTGGATACTAGGAGTGGCCGAACTGTTCCATATAAAATTTAATTTTGTGAACATTGTTATCACAACTTTCATTTTCGGATTAGGTGACGACTTTAGTATTTTTACAACAGACGGGTTAATACAACGGTATAAAAACGGGACGAATGTTCTAAAGTCATACCGCTCAGCAATAATTCTCTCAGGAGTTACAACTATTATTGGAACCGGTACTTTATATTTTGCTAAACATCCTGCTATAAGTTCGATCTCATTAATAAGCGTCATTGGAATTTCCTGTATTCTTCTGATAACGCTTTACATACAACCTTTTGTTTTTGATTTGTTTATAACCAATCGTGTAAAAAAAGGAAGGGTACCCGTCACTTTTTTAAATCTGATTTACAGCCTGTTTTTGTTTCTATATTTTTTAACAGGATGCCTGGTTTTAAATTTATTTTTGTTTTTATTCATCATCCCTTTTCCTGCTAAAAAATCCCAAAAAAGAAAAGTTTTAAACTTTATTGTTTCAAAACTTGCTAAATCAACATTATATCTCGGTGTTCATGTTAAAAAAAGAATTCTTTTTCCGGAAAGACTAAACTTTTCAAAACCCTGCATCATTGTATCAAATCATACTTCCTTTCTGGATATTTTACTTGTTATAATGTTAAACCCTAAAGTATTAATAATGGTGAAGGGATGGGTTTATAATTCGCCCTTTTTTGGGTTCTTTATCAGGTATGCAGGATATCCTTTTTCAGAAATAGATGCCGACACCAATCTCGATCTTATTAGAAAAAGAATAGATGAAGGATATTCTATTGCTATTTTTCCCGAAGGAACAAGAAGCGCTACCGGCCAAATGAATCGCTTTCATAAAGGCGCCTTCTTTCTGGCAAAAGAACTTGGTCTTGATATACAACCAATAGTTTTGATTGGTCCTCATGAAGTAAATCCCAAAAATGATATTCTCATTTCGAAGAGTCATTTAATTGTATTGCCGCTTGAAAGAATATCGTCAACGCCCACAGAATCCTTTTCTCAGTACACCAAAAGAGTCTCTGCTTTAATGCGCTCTGAATATGAAAAAGGAAAAATAGCTTACGCTAAAACAGACTTTTGGGGCACCAAGATCCTCAAGAATTATATTTTTAAAGGACCTATACTAGAATGGTATGTAAGAGTTAAATGGAAGTTGGAAAAAACAAACTATGAATTTTATGATGAGTATATAGGAGATCGTAAAACAATTTATGATCTAGGATGCGGGTATGGATATCTCAGCTACTACCTTCATTATCGAGACGAAAGAAGAACAATCATAGGAATAGATTATGATGAAGAAAAAACCAAAATCGCCTCTTATGGAATTATTAAGTCCCCCTTATTATCTTTTCTTTCTGCAGATTTAAGAGCATTTGATTTTCAACAAATGGATGTTGTTTTCCTGAATGACGTTTTACATTATCTGTCTAAACAAGAACAATATGATTTGTTAAACAAAATAGCTAAAAAACTAAACAAAGGTGGTGTTCTGTTTATAAGAGATGGTCTAAATGAAAGTTCATCGAGCTTTAAAAGGATGAAGTTTACAGAGTTTTTATCAACGAAAGTTTTTAAATTCAATAAGACTACGAATAAACTTGACTTTATTTATGAGAACGAAATTTTAGAATTTGCCCGCACGAATGGTTTTTCTTTACAAAAAGTACCACAGTCAAAAACTACAACAAATGTTTTGTTTATTTTGCATAAATAAAAACTAGCTGTGCGTTCAGAGAAATATGATTTTGTAATTATTGGCAGTGGCATGGGTGGACTATCAGCAGCTGTTATACTTGCCAAACACGGCTATAAGGTAGTAGTACTTGAAAAGAACCACCAAATTGGCGGTGCTTTACAAGTGTTTAGTCGGGATAAATGTATTTTTGATACAGGCGTTCATTATCTGGGTGGGCTAGATAAAAACGAAAATCTATATCAGTTTTTTAAATACCTGGAAATTTATGATGATCTAAAACTACAGGCTCTGGATAGAGACTGTTTTGATATGATACGTTTTGCAGACGGCACAAGCTATCAACATGGTCAAGGGTATGATAATTTTTCTAAGTTTTTGATTAAATCATTTCCTGATGAGACTGAAGCCATTGAAAAGTTTTGCAATAAAATTCAGGAAATATGTAGTCAGTTTCCGCTTTATAATATTAAAGAACAAACTGCAGACTCCTATATACATAATCC
>JBKDJT010000267.1:0-4638 GCA_046345435.1 Bacteroidota bacterium | reverse complement strand
TTTTATTTCAACACAAAGAAAAACAGACCTGTTTGGTATAAAAAAATGTCGAGTTGCGGCAATGTGATCATTGAAGATGATGTAGAAATTGGTGCAGGATGCACCATCGACAGAGGTGTTACGCACAATACAATCATCGGAAGAGGAACCAAATTTGACAATCAGGTGCATATCGGACACGATACCGTTATCGGAAAAAACTGTTTATTCGCAGCACAGGTTGCAGTTGCAGGCGCTGTAGAAATTAAAGACGGCGTTGTGTTATGGGGTCAGGTGGGCGTAAGTAAAACACTCACGATTGGTGAAAATGCCGTTGTGCTTGCTCAAAGCGGCGTTCCTTCCTCTTTGGAAGGAAACAAAACATATTTTGGTACGCCTGCTATAGATGCCTCTGCTAAGAGAAAAGAATTAGTATGGGTAAAGCGCATTCCTGAAATATGGGAAAAGCTGATGAAAAAAGATTAAACATCAATTAATAAATTCTTTTGTTATAATTTCCAATGCGTTCCTTTTTAAATAAACCTTCATGTTTACAGGAAGAACACTGGTGATTGCTACCATGCACGAAAAAGAAAAAGTACTTGGTCCCATAATGGAACAAGCACTTGGTGTAATCACGTTTGTTCCGGATGCTTTTAACACTGACCACTTTGGAACTTTTTCGGGCGAAATTCCACGAGACGCTTCCCCGCTTGAAACAGCAAGAGCAAAAGCAGAAGCGGCTTTAGTGCAAACCGGCAACGATCTGGCGCTGGCAAGCGAAGGCAGCTTTGGTCCGCATCCCGCAATTGGAATTGTTCCCGCGAATGAAGAATGGCTGATCCTTATTGATAAAAAAAATAATATTGATGTTGTTGTACGTGAAATAAGTACTGAAACAAATTATGATGGACGAATATGCAGGTCAATCGATGAAGTACTTGACTTTGCGAAGGCTGCGGGTTTTCCGGAGCACGGACTAATCATCCGAAAAAACAAGAATGAGGTCAATGCTATCGTAAAAGGAATACGCAATACTGAAGAATTAGTAAAGACAGCAAATACTTTCCTTGAAAGCGACAATGAATTATTTATAGAAACCGATATGCGCGGCATGATGAACCCGACGCGTATGAAAGTAATTGCTACCGCCGGCGAAAAGCTGATAAAGAAATTAAAATCTTTATGCCCTTCCTGCGAAAGCCCGGGATATGATGTGGAAGAAGTCATTCCGGGTCTGCCTTGTTCAGCTTGCGGATTACCAACACGCACACCTAAAGCCTATTTATATAGATGTAAAAAGTGTGGTCACGAAACAACGCAGGAATTTCCTAAAGGCAACACCGCAGAAGATCCAATGTATTGCGACTATTGCAATCCCTGATTAAAGACACGACCGTTATTCCTCGGGCAGGTAATCGTACGGCAACTGATCGGCCAGATTTTTCCATGCCCAGTATCCGCTGCTGATCACATCACGCTGTTCATAAAAATATCCGTTCTCCATGATTGCAAATCCGTTTGCCAGCTCAAGTGTTGACAACTGACCTTTCGCTGAAAGCGGATATTTGTTAGCCTCGAGATATGAACGATGCATGGGCGCATCTTTATAATGCAGACGATATTTGCCAACCAGAAGAACATCTATTTCAGAAGAATCTATTCGTTCGTAAAAAGCAGAATCATAAGGGTTAGTCAGCGGCACAAACACTTCACTGCTGTCTTTCCTTACAACTTCTTCTAATAAAAAACCATTTTCACTCAGTGCGCTGTCATAATAAGACCGCATAAAATGAAGCCTCGAGCCCCAGTAAGCATCTTCTCTGTTTTTTTTCCATTCAAGTTTTTCTTCTTCTGACCCTTCCAGCTCTGTAAACAGCGTTACGCCAGAATGTATACTGAACTGTGTCTGATAATCGTAAATGAAAGAGTCGAGCATATAACGGATACTATAACCAAGTGCCTTGTTTTTAATGATCACCGCTGAATCGGCTTTCACCCTTAATTTTTTCTTCCTCTTGAGATAGTAAAACTTAAGAGCAGTTGGGTTCTCTATCTCACATGATTTTGCAAATGGAGATTTACCAAGAAAATAATCTCTGAACTGTTCTCCATATTTTTCCCAACCGTCTGCCACTTCTGAACTTGCCTGCACAACAACTTCATCCATTTGTTTTACTTTTTTACGCAGTCTTATTTCCACATGTTCGGTTTCTCCTGCTGATGCTGAAATTCGTCGGCTGTCATTTTCATATCCCGTTGAACCAATAATGATGTCATGACCTCCTGCCGGCACAGAAAGGGAAAAAGAACCATCAGCATCACTGGAAGTGCCGATTGTTGTATTCTGGCAAACAATAAAAGCTCCTGCAACCGGTAATGATGTACTGTCGTCCAGCACCACCCCTTTTATACGAAAAGCTGATTGCGCAAATATGCCTGAAGCTGTAAGAAGAATCAGATTAAGAAAGAATAGTATTCGCTTCATTGTATAATATTTTATTGCCATTGATTAATGATTTCCGGAAACGATGAGCGCCTTTATCATAAACGCAGACAAAACAGAATTCGTATAATCAGGACATCATTCATTCTTTATTTACCCAAAGCATAATATTTTCGCATCCATTCACCGGTTCTTTCAATGGTTTCAGACAAAGGGGTAAACTTCATTGCGGGTATAAACCTGGTAATTTTCGATGCATCATAGCTTGTTGTGGTCTTTGCAGTAGATACCGTCTCCTTGGTAAGCAGCGGCTCTTCTTTACTGAACATTGCCTTTAAGGCTTCAATGCGCCATAAGAGGTTCATGATCCACGACGGCGCTTTGCGTATGGGCGGATTCTTGCCAAAAACAACGGCGGCCTTCGTAAGCAATTCTTTGTAAGAACAAAATTCATTGCTCAGAATAAATCTCTCTCCGGAAATGTCGCTGTCGAGCAATAATACAATTGCACGAGCAACATCCTGAACATCCACAAAGCCGGTTCCTCCATTGGTATACCAGGGAAAGCTATGCCATGCTTTTTTAAACAAGGCAGAAGATCCGTTATCCCATTTTGCTTCTCCCAGAATAATAGACGGATTAACGATTGCAGCAGACAACCCTTCTCCGATTCCCCTCCAGACTTCCATTTCAGAAAGATATTTGCTTTGACCGTAATGAGAGTTGCTTGTTTCTTTCGTCCATTGTGACTCTTCATTCACGATCTCTCCGTTTCTCAAACGACCCAATGCGGCAACCGAACTCACATGCACCAGTTTCTCAATGCCGGTTGCAAGACAAGCATTCACAACATTTGCAGTGCCCTCTACATTAAAGCGATACATTTCCTCTCTGCGAGCAGGATGAAAAGAAACAACCGCTGCACAATGAATCACTTTTGAACAATCAGCCATTGCTTCTTCTAGTAAAACCGCATCCAGTATACTTCCGTTTACCCATTCGATGTGTTGCAACTCTGTTTCGCTTAAAGTAACGGGATAAGTTTTATGGTGTAGTGCTTTTATACGAAGTCCTTGCTGCAGCAGCGCTTTCAACACTGCAGCACCTACGAGCCCTGAACCTCCTGTTACAAATACCATAAATGAATTTGAAATAGCCATAACGAGAATTCGATACCAACCGGAATGATCATTATGGCTATACTATATGACAATTAAAAAACAATAATAATGAACATATGAAAATATAAAGCGGTTAAGTTACACTACACCCGCAAACTGCCTGAGAAAACGTACATCATTCTCGCTGAAAAGACGGATGTCTTTGATTCCGTATTTCAGCATTGTTGGTCTTTCTATGCCCATGCCAAATGCAAAACCGGAATATTTATTGCTGTCGATACCACAGTTTTCAAGCACGTTGGGATGAACCATGCCGCATCCGAGTATCTCAAGCCAGCCTGTTTTTTTACAAACACTGCATCCGTCTCCTTTACATAACATACAGCTGATATCCATTTCAGCACTTGGTTCAGTAAACGGAAAATAAGAAGGGCGGAAACGCACTTTCACGTCTTTCCCAAACATTTCCTGTACGAAAAAGTAAAGCGTCTGCTTTAAATCGGCAAAGCTTACCTGTTCATCTATATATAATCCTTCTACCTGATGAAAAAAACAATGCGCTCGTGCACTGATGGTTTCATTGCGGTACACACGACCCGGCATGATCATCCGAATGGGCAGTTGTCCCTTTTCCATCTCTCTGATCTGGACATTACTGGTATGTGTTCTTAATAGCCAGGCCGGTTGCTGTTGTACATAAAAAGTATCCTGCATATCGCGGGCAGGATGATCTTCGGGAAGATTGAGTGCGGTGAAATTATGCCAATCATCTTCGATTTCAGGACCATCGGCCACAGAAAACCCTAATCGTTGAAAAATTTGAATAATCCGCTGACGCATTAAACTGATCGGGTGCCGACTACCGGTAAGGATAGGCTGACCTGGCAATGAGTAATCCATATCTGCCCCGGTTTCCTCCTGCTGTCCGGTCAATGATTTAGCCGTCTCATATTTTTCTTCCGTAAAATTTTTGAATTCATTCAGCAGTTGACCCATCGCTTTCTTTTCTGCTACCGGCACATCCTTCATTTCCGCCATCAGCGATTTGACAATGCCTTTGGTTCCTAGAAACTGAATGCGGTACGCTTCCAG
>JBKDJT010000266.1:0-7088 GCA_046345435.1 Bacteroidota bacterium | reverse complement strand
TTTCAAGGAATAGAAGTACAGTCGGATAACTATTTGAAATTTTTGACGCAAGAACTTAAGCCATTTATCGACCGAACATATTCCACAAAAAAAGACCGGCAACATACTTTTATAGCCGGCAGTAGTATGGGCGGTTTGATTTCGCTTTATGCACTTTGTGAATACCCAAATATATTCGGAGGTGCCGCCTGCCTCTCTACTCACTGGCCGGGCATCTTTACAATTGAAAACAATCCAATCCCCTCTGCATTCATACAATACATGAATACTCACCTTCCTAAAGCTGAAACACACCTGATTTATTTTGATCACGGCACTGAAACACTTGATGCGCTTTATCCTTCATTACAATTAAAAGTTGATTCATTGATGCGGTCAAAAGGATACACAAAAAGAAACTGGATCACACTTGTATTTAAAGGAACTGATCACAGCGAAAAAGCATGGAGAAGCAGATTGCAAACACCTGTACTTTTCTTGTTAAGCAATAAAAAACATTCAATTAATTAAGAAGATGTATTGAGAAAAGCAATCCAGTCTTCAAGTATTTTTCCTTTCAACACCCTTGGAAACTTATGCTGCCCACCAACCTTTCCCTTGTGTTCCATAAAGTCCATGAACACTTTCTCCGGCAGAGCTTCCAGGTAAACTTCTTTAAGCGCACTGCTTCTTTCAACAGCATAATCATCGTTTAGCTGTTTGAGATGCTCATCAATTTTTTTGCAAAGCAACTCTTTGTCAACCCTATCGTCGCAGGCAACATACCATCTGTGTGCAAAGAAATTCTTATGTGGTTCGCCGGCAACCGTGTATTCCGGTATTGAAATATTTAATTCTTCACTCACAAGCTGAATAGCTTTGTTCATATTATCTACACTCAGATGTTCGCCTACAAGACTCAGAAAGTGTTTCGTTCGTCCGGTAATGATGATCTCGCTGTGTTCTTTATTTATAAATCTTACCGTGTCGCCGATTAAATAGCGCCAAGCTCCCGCTGATGTGCTTATCAGAAGCGCATAATCTTTTCCTTCCTCAACTTCATGTATCATCAAGGCCTCCGGATAATCAACGATATGACCATCGGCATCAAAATTCTTTTCATCAAAAGGAACAAATTCCAGAAAAATATGATCGCTTGTTACAAGCTTCATGCCCTGTGCATTTTGACGCGCCTGATAAGCAATGAATCCTTCGCTGGCAAGATAAGTTTCAATGTAAATGAGAGGACGGCCAAGTAGTTTTTCAAATCCGTGCTTATACGGTTCGAATGAAACGCCGCCGTGTACAAAGAACGAAAGGTTGGGCCATATTTCATGAATGTGTTTCAGCTTATACCGCTCTATCACCAACTCCATACACATTTGAATCCAGGCCGGCACACCAACCACAAAGCCGATATCCCAATTAGGAGCCTCCCGAATAATATGTTCCAGTTTTTCATGCCAGTCTTTTGTTTTTGCTATTTCTTTTCCGGGTTTGTAGAATGGCGTAAACCAAAACGGCACTCTTTTCGCTGTTATACCACTAAGGTCACCGGAGTAATAACCGGGTCCTTTTTGCAGGTCGGTACTACCACCCAGCATTAGCCAGCCTTTGCCCAGGCTTTTAACAGGCAAGTTTTCATAATTGCGGAGAGTAAGCAGCTGCTTGATCATCACCACCCTGTTGCCACGCATGAGATCGTTGGTAATAGGTATATACTTACTGGCTGCTTCGCTGGTGCCCGAGCTGAGTGCGAAATAATTAATTTTTCCCGGCCAGCATACATCTGTATGTCCTTCAAGTGTTTTGTGCCACCAATCGGAATAAATTTTGCTGTAGTCGGATACAGGGACCAGCTCCTGAAATTTTTTCCCGGGATGGCGGCTATTCAGAATTTCATCGAAGCAGTAACGCTGACCAAACTGCGTACGCCCTGCTTTTTTCAAAAGTTTTTTCAACACCTTCATCTGCTGACGCTTAGGCGAGTTGACCGGCAACTTTAGTGCCCGAGCCAGAGATTTAGGAAGATTAATTTCAATTAATGACATGCAAAAAGAGAAAGGATGTTAAAGGCCATCTGGACCTCATTGAACCCCGAGTTTTTTATAGTGCGAAAATACCGTAATCAAATCATACATCACCGTATACTCCTGGGCGTACCATTTATTTGCTTCTCTTAAAGCTTCAGATGACAGACGGTTCATGCTTTGCGGAAGCCCGGCAGGACCAAGCACTGAAGGACGAAGCTTTGGTAGCCCGGATGTATTTCCTGTATAACCTATCCATGTTTTCATAAAAACTAATACCTGAAGACTATGAATCAGAAGACGAAAAGGATGAGGGTTGAATAAGAAATGAACCGGAAAACAAATCAAAAAAAACAATGCGATTACAACATCTAACATACGTTTTAGTCGCCGCTTTACCGGTAAAAGAAGAAGATAATACGGCTCTCCGATCACTTCACCAGAAAATTCTTTGGAGTCACTTCCAACAACACTCTTACTGCCGGCAGCGTGTAAACGAAGTTGAAGCTTTCCTGCATTTTTTTCATAATAGGAGATGATCTCCTTAAAAGTATACTGATCGCTTTCACATAAAACAAGCTGCTTCGCAGGAATACTTTTTAGAATAGACGTAATTTCTGATTTGGTGCCCACTGCCCGGTTTTCCGAAGAAGCGCTTATCCATCCTCGGATATTTGATGATGTGTTTGTCTGTACAACAAGACGTACAACATCATCTTTATCTTTTTCGGACCCAACGACCAAGGTATAAAGACTTTTATCGTCGTCGTCTCTTTCTATAAAATCTATCAGCAACAACAGGCCTCTCCAAAGAAGAAGAACAACAAAACTCAGCACAGATCCCATCAATACAATACCTCTGGAAAACCGAACTGTTTCCGGTAATAGTGAATAGGCTGACAGAAAAATTAACAGGCATATTGCTGATGAATAAAACAATTGTGAAAAACGAAACTTCTTTTGATATAGACCCGTATAATAACTCACAATTAAAAACAATATTGAAAACCCTGCAAAAGAATTCTGCAAGAGGCTTTGTGAATATTCAGTCTCGGGTCTGAAATACAGGATCCAAATTTTCTTTGAAAACCAGAAAACTCCGTAAATAATCAAAGCGTCCAGAACAGGAAGGGCAGCATTACGCACAAACTGACGCACAATACTGATTGTTGCCCGTATCCATATAGCAGTGTTAATTAGAATTGAAAACAATCCGGATCCCGATACAGTCGCATGTTTCTTTACAAAAAGACTCATTGCCAGATAAAACAACCTAACATAGTTTAGAGATCCTTTTCTGGTGCTTTCTCCCTTAAAGTGTAGAATTGAGGAGCGGCTTACATAATAATTTTTGTAATTATTTTCTGTGCCCTGAATATTGAGATGCTGAATTCTGTAGCTAAGATCAATATCCTCGCCATACATAAAAAAGTCGGGGTCAAACCCTCCGGTCTTATCAAGCACATTCCTTCGAACCATCATAAACGCCCCGGCAAGAACATCCACTTCATGATCCTGATGTTCATTTAAATGGCCTAAATGATACCGGCCAAAAGTTTTAGAACGCGGAAAAAGCGAGGCTAGTCCGGATAATTTATAAAATGCCGTAAGCGGAGAAGGAAAAGAGCGTTTGCTTTCAGGAAGAAACCGACCTTGCCCATCCAGCATCCGAATTCCCAGAGCCCCGGCATCTGTATGCTCCTGCATAAATTTCAAACAGATATGAAAACAATCTTCCGGTACGATGGTGTCGGGATTTAAAAACAAAACGTTGCTTCCAGACGAATAAACAATTGCCTGATTACAAGCCCTTCCGAAGCCTGGGTTATCCGTATTCCATACAAACTTTACTTCGGGAAAAAGCGGCTCTAAGTACTCGCGACTGCCATCTGTTGATGCATTATCAACCACAATCACTTCTCCCTCTATTCCATGCAAAGCCTTACGCACTGAACAAAGACATTGTTCCAGAAAATATCTGACATTATAGTTGACTATAATAACCGAAAGCTGCATTCTTTTTTCGATACTCTGTTTGGATAAAATACGAAGGTAACGCAGTTCCTTCTCTTCTTCGGTAAGATGCCAATTAGCGAATTATCTTTGCGCATGCTCAAACAAACCCTCATTGAAGCCACCTTCGCAGGTGCTGAACAACTGCAATTTTATTTTGGGAAAAAAGATCTGTCAGTATCAAATAAAGAAGGCGTCAACAACCTGGTAACCGAAGCCGACCACGCTTCTGAAAAAGCAATCATTCAGCATATCAGATCAGCCGTCCCTGATCATTATATTTTAAGCGAAGAAGCGGGAGAAGATGCACAAAACTCCTCTTACAAATGGATCATTGATCCGATTGACGGAACCGTGAATTTTGCCAATGGCATACCTATCTGTTGCGTAAGCATCGCCTTGGAACATGATGAAAAAATGATCCTCGGCGCAGTTTATAACCCATTCATGAATGAATTCTTTTTTGCCGAACACGGCAGTGGTGCTTTTTTAAATGATAAACCAATCTCGGTCAGCACACAACCGGAAGTAAAAAATTCCTGTATGGTTACCGGGTTTCCCTATACCTATCTTGATAGCCCGAATGGTCCCCTTCAGGTTTTTAGTCGGCTTATCAGAAAGGGTATTCCTGTTCGTCGTTTGGGTAGCGCGGCAATTGATCTATGCTGGGTTGCCGCAGGTAGATTCGATGGTTTTTATGAACACAAACTGCAGGCGTGGGACAGTGCAGCCGGTTTTTTAATTGTGGAAGAAGCAGGCGGTACCGTCACAGATTTTAAAGGAGCGCCCTATTCACCTTATCAGCCGCACCTGGTTGCAACAAACGGAAAAATTCACAACGAACTGCTGAAATGGATCAGCGGAGAACTTGAATAAAATGATTGGAGAAACAATTTGCCGGAGCTTAACTTTGCGCCGATCATGAGTGATGAAATAAAACACGAATGCGGGCTTGCATTCATCAGATTGCGTAAACCCTTTTCCCACTACCTGAAACACTACGGTACAGCCCTTTATGGTCTGAATAAGCTGTACCTACTGATGGAAAAACAACACAACAGAGGGCAGGACGGAGCAGGTATTGCAACTGTTAAGCTGGATGTGGAAGCAGGTTACCCGTTCCTTTATCGTCAACGAAGCAGCAATCACCAGCCAATCGCATCCATCTTTGCCGAAATCGGAAAAGAGGTTGCCGAATTAGAGCGCTATCAACCGGAAATCCGCCAGCATCCCGGCCTGATGAAAGGACATCTTCCATTTATGGGAGAAATTATGCTGGGGCACCTTCGTTATGGCACACAAGGGAAAAATAACGTAGAATTTTGTCACCCTTTTATTAAAAAAAATACAGAGCCTTCGCGTAACCTGGCTCTTGCCGGCAACTTCAATTTGGTTAATACAGAAGAGCTGTTTGAAAAAATCAATATAAATCCGGGGGATTTTCAGAAACAAAGTGATCTAGCGGCAATGATGGAAGTAATTCACCATTACCTGGTGAAAGAGGATGAAAGAAGTCCGAATCAGCCTTCTGTAGAAACGGTGCTGAAAAAAGCCGCTCCCTTGTTTGACGGTGGATTTACTATTGGGGGCATGACCGGCAACGGGGCTTCGTTTATCTTAAGAGATGCACACGGCATAAGACCGGCTTATTACTATATAAACCAGGATCTGATTGTAGCTGCCAGCGAAAGAGCAGCAATTCGCACTACATTAAATGTGGGAGAAAAAGAAGTTCAGGAACTGATGCCGGGACAAGCGCTGATAACCGAACCCGACGGAAGCTTTCGGATTGTTCAAATCCTCGAAGCAAAAGAGCGGAAAGCCTGCTCCTTTGAGCGTATCTATTTCAGCAGGGGAAGCGATGAAAAAATTTACAGAGAAAGAATCTCTCTTGGATATCAACTCAGTAAAAGGGTGCTTGAAGAAATTGACCACAACCTTAAAAACACGATTTTCTCATATATCCCAAATACGGCGGAAGTAGCTTTCTACGGAATGGTGAAAGGAATGGAAGACTACTTGAATCAGATCAAAATTAAAAAAATACTTAGCTGGGGGAATGATGTTGATGAAGAAAAACTAACGGAGTTGGTTACCCGAAAAATCAGGCAGGAAAAAATTCCGATCAAAGACGTTAAGCTGCGCACTTTTATCACCGAAGACAGCAGCCGTAACGAAATGGTACAACACGTGTACGATGTAACCTATGGCACCATACGCGACCATGAAGATACCCTGGTGGTAATTGATGATTCTATTGTAAGAGGAACCACGCTGAAAGAAAGCATCATCCGTATGCTTGGAAGACTGTTGCCTAAGAAAATCATTATTGTTTCCTCCGCTCCTCAAATTCGTTATCCCGACTGCTATGGTATTGATATGAGTAAACTGGGCGATTTTGTCGCGTTTAAAGCAGCGGTTTCCCTTTTGAAAAAAAGAGGAGAAGAGCATCTGCTTGAAACAATAAAAGAGGAAATTATTAGACTAGAAGATCAGGGTTTGCTGCACACAGAAAACCTTGTAAGAAAAATTTATAAGCCTTTTAGTACCGAAGAATTAAGCAACGAAATAACGGCATTAATCACTCCTTCTAATTTCAATATACCCGTTCAGGTGATATATCAAAACATTGAAGACCTACACGTTAGTTGCCCAACCAAGACCGGTGACTGGTATTTTACGGGCAACTATCCCACTCCCGGAGGAAACAGGGTTTGTAACAAAGCGTTTTTGAATTATATGGAAGGAAAAAACGTGAGGGGGTATTAACGTTTGGTTGTTGTTGGTTGTTGGTCGTTAGTTAAATGATAAACCAATAGCCTACAACAAATAACTAAAAACTTTTTTATGAAAACCCTCATCCTCATTAGACATGCAAAAAGCAGCTGGGCAGATCCTGAACAATCCGACTTTGATCGGCCACTCAATGAACGAGGCCGCAGAGATGCTCCTGTAATGGCACAAAGACTTCTTGAAAAAAATTACAAGATTGACGCGATTCTTTACAGCTCATCAGTAAGAACAACTGAAACAATGCATGTGTTTAGAGGCGTACTAGGTATAGAT
>JBKDJT010000265.1:0-3289 GCA_046345435.1 Bacteroidota bacterium | reverse complement strand
ACCCTTATCTGTATTGTGTTTCATAATAATTTAGCGTATTTTTAGTGTTAATTTGAAACCCCCTGAATTGCATGAAATGTAGTCCCCTCAGCTCCACTTTATGTTTTACAACTGTATTGATCAGTTGTCTTGTTTCTTAATCTTTGCAAACCGGATTAATATTTTGGTTTATATCCGCAGTAATCCAAAAGTTGTTGCATTGAAGTAAGCAGTTTGAATCTAGGATGATAAATTTTGATCTGAGCAGCAACCGGTCCAGATACAACAAGTTGCTGAAGTGGGAAGCGCTGTAAAAGTTCCTCTACATATTTTAACGGTGTACTATAACTGAAATGTGTAATCAAATGAAAATGTAATGTGAATACTGGAGTTTTATTTACATAATATTCCAGGTCAGAAAATGAAGCGCCGGTACCCAGATATGCGATCCTTGTTCCTTTCTTTTTAAGAAAATACTGAATGACGAGAAGTGGTATTTCATGCAGTTCATCAACCGGTGTAAATAAAACGGTAAGCGGACCGTCATCGGGAAGCTGAACGGATTGAATGCCTGCAAGTATTTTCCTCTTGATTTGTTCACTTGCAAAATGCTCCTGTACCGGACGTGTTTTATCCGACATCCAGTTTTGTCCGATGCGCTCCAGAAGGGGATAAAATATTTCAAGCACTGTTCTTTCAAAACCAAGATGAAGCAGCGGTGTTTGCATGGCTTTTTGAAAAGCAGTTTCATCAAGGTCTGAGATTGCCTGCAAGAAGCCATCAAAAACAACTTCTTTAATTTCGTCTGCATTTTTGGTGTCCGAGCAAATTTCAATCATCTGTTTTCTGCTCATCTGAGCGATTCTTGAAATTTTATACCCGTTTCTGTTCAACCAGGCGATTCGAAGTATTTCCTTCAGATCCTCGTTATCGTAATAGCGATGTTTACTTTCTTTTCTTTTTGGGCTTAAAATTTGATAGCGTTGTTCCCATACACGTAAAGTGTGGGCTTTGATGCCCGACAGGTTAACTATGTCGTTGATTGTAAAATAATTCATGAAAGCAGTCAAGATAATAAAAGTTATGAAAAATACAAGTAAAAAGCGTTTTGTTACAGGTCTGTTAACAGATTCTCAAACAAGGATTCATGCTATATAGCGGTTGATAATACCTTATTTTTGTTTTTTAATATTTTATAAATGGGTTGGATCATATTTATTTTAGGCACGATTGGTTTTCATGCCGGACTTTACGGGCTTTTTCAAAAAGCAAAAACAGAATCATGGAAAGCGCTTGTGCCGTTTTACAATACCTGGGTAATGGTTGAGCTTATGCAAACCAAGAAGTCTTGGTTTTGGCTGCAGTTTATTCCTATTGTTGGGCAGTTTGTTACAATATCACTGGTAATCGACTTTGTGAAACATTTTGGGAAATATACACTTTGGGAGCATGCCCTCGTTGTTTTTTTACCTTTTGCTTATTTACCATGGTTGGGTTTTGCAAATGATACCCGATACATTGGGCCTGAAGGAGTGAAGCTTTATAAAAAGTCGGCTGTCAGGGAATGGGTAGATGCGGCAGTATTTGCCATTGTAGCTGCTACCATCATCAGAACATTTGTATTTGAAGCATATACAATTCCGACGCCGTCTATGGAGAAGTCATTATTGGTAAACGATTTTCTTTTTGTGAGTAAGATGAGTTACGGACCGCGTGTTCCGAATACGCCTTTGTCATTTCCGTTTGTTCATCATACACTTCCTATAACAGGAGGTAAGTCGTACCTGGAATGGGTAAAATGGCCTTATCAAAGATTGTTTGCAACGCCGGTTAAGCGCAATGATGTTGTTGTGTTTAATCTGCCGGTAGGAGATACGGTAATTAATGATGAGATAAATTATGGTTCGCGTGTAACCTATTACGAAGCCATCAGGCAGGCCGGAGGTGACAGGCAGAAAGTGTGGGATGAGTTTGGATCGATCATCATAACTCGTCCGGTAGACAAAAGAGAAAATTTCATCAAGCGTTGTGTGGCCATTGCCGGCGACACACTTGAAATTCGCAATGGCATCGTGTATATCAATGGTAAGTTGAATGATATTCCTGCCGGACTGGAAAGCAATTACCTACTTGAAACAAAAGGGCAGCCTTTAAATATGGATGATCTGAAAGAAACATATGATATCAATGAAGAAGAAGGAGAGGTGCGCCATTTAGGAGGCAATCAGTACGAGATATTTTTAACCAAAGAACAGGTTGCAATATTCAGCAAGTTATCTTATGTACAATCACTGATGCCTGTAAACTTCACCTATTCGAATTGTCCTCCCGGCTTGGGAGGTGTTGATATATTTCCTAACGATACTGCCTATGCGAAATGGACGATTGACAATTACGGACCATTGTACATACCTAAACAAGGAGCAACCATTGTGCTGAATGCAGAAACTTATCCACGTTATGAAAGAGTGATCAGAGCGTATGAGGGGAATAAGTTAGAACTTCAAAACGGAAAGATATTTCTGAATGGAAAGGAAACAACTTCATACACATTTAAGCAGAATTATTATTGGCTGATGGGCGACAACCGTCACAATTCACTTGACAGCCGCTACTGGGGTTTTGTTCCCGAAGATCATGTTGTGGGCAAAGCCTCACTGATATTTTTTAGTTATGAAAACGGCCCAAGATGGAAACGTATATTCAGAGGGATTAAGTAAGCGGTTAACCGCTAATCCCCAATTAACCGATGTTTCATTACTTCCAACAACTCATCCATTCTCGAAAACGCGAAACATTTTTTACCAAGGTCCTTTAATGAAGCGCCAAAATGGTATAGTTTTTTATGGTCAATGATTAAGAAACGATCATGACTGCCCTTGTTTTCAATCATACAGACAACAGGATACTGCTGATTATGTTTTGTAAGATCAGTTTTTAATATAGCATTTATTCTGGTGTGTATGATGCAACTCACTTTCGTGTTTCGTTTACTCAATAACAAAAGCGTTTCTTCATTTACGTAATTATCTACAACAATAATAGATTGTTTTGCAGTTCTTATGAGATCAGATACAAAAACATGTGCATCAAAGAGCTGGCCTTCAAAAAATATACCCTTATTTATTGGATGATTCTTTTCAAGCGCTTTGAATATTTTTTCCAGGTTGTGATCTGTTTGAAGTTGTTTTAATTCTAGTACATCCATTCTTTGAAGAAGTCCTTGTAAATGATGAATCGATTTTCTCATTTCTACAAATGCCTGAATAATTTGTACACTTACCCGAATGGCGATCTCTGTTTGTAAAAC
>JBKDJT010000264.1:0-2509 GCA_046345435.1 Bacteroidota bacterium | reverse complement strand
GCATAGAGAGGTCCGCTATTGGGATATTTCTTTAATCCTTTTTTATACAACTTCTCGCATTCTTTCACTTCCTGCAATGCTTTGTGCAGATTGCCACTTATCTGAAAAACCTGTACATCTGCATCCTCTCTTTCGAGAAGAGGCTGTATAATTTCCTTCGACTTGATATAATCCCTTTGGTAATAATAAGTAAGTGCAAGGTCTTTCTGCACCTGAATATTTTGCGGATCAATTGCTAAGGCTTTGTTGAGAACAAGCACTGCATTGTTCCAGTCGCCCGACCGCATAAATTGACGTGCCGTTTCCTGTAGTTGTGAAATATCCTGAGACTTGACAGTAAGTGAGTGTGTAAGCAGGATGCAGGAAATTAAAATTAGAATAGTCTTCCTCATACGATGTAAAAGTAAAACAAAGCTTATGAATCGAAGGAAGGAAAAATGATAATGAAATCTAAATCTTTCCGTTAATCAGGTGAGTAAGTAAGCCGTCGCGCAACTTTGGCTCAAACCAGGTACTTTTCGGTGGCATAATCATGCCACTGTCTGCAATGGCAAATAACTGTTCCATTGTAACAGGATAAAGGCTGAAAGCAACTGCCATTTCACCACTATCTACCCGTTTCTTTAACTCGTCAAGCCCTCTGATGCCGCCAACAAAATCTATGCGCTTATCAGTTCGCTGGTCTGTTATGCCCAGGTGCTTTTCAAGAATATTTGAAGACAGAATCGTCACGTCGAGTATGCCGATTGGATCCTCAGAATAAGTTCCTTGTTTAGAAACAAGTCTGTACCATTCCTTATTAAGATACATACCAAACTCATGAGGAGCTGAAGGACGAACAGCTTTTCCTGTTATTTTTTCAATATCAAAATCAGCATGCAGCGCCTGCAGAAAAGCATCAGTAGTAAGTCCGTTTAAATCTTTTACCACTCTGTTGTAATCCAGAATTTTTAATTCACTGGACGGGAACAATGTTGTCAGAAAATAACCCGCAGCTGCAGAAGCCTGTTGACCAAGCGACTTTTTCACTTTAGCAGCAGAAGCAGCACGATGATGGCCATCAGCGATATATGTTTCAGGAACATCCTTTTGAAAACAGGATGTTATTTTTTTGATGGTAGCATCATCGTTCACTATCCATACTGAATGCTGCACGCCATCGTCTGTTTGAAAATCATAGATAGGCGATTTATCATTCTTCCATTTCTCTATAAGCTGATTAACTTCTTCCACATCACGGTATGCCAGAAAAACATTTCCCGTTTGTGCACCGGTAGTTAGAATATGATTGATGCGATCATTTTCTTTTTCAGGGCGGGTAAACTCGTGTTTTTTGATTACATCCTTTTCATAATCCTTTACGCTGCTTGCACAGACAAGTCCCGTCTGGCTTCTTCCGTCCATGATTAGCCTGTATATGTAATAACAAGGTTTGTCTTCCTGAAAAAGGATATTGCGTTGCAAGTATGCCTGAAGATTCTCTTTTGCTTTTTCATACACAAGTGCACTATGTGGATCGGTCGATTCCGGCAAGTCAATTTCAGAACGTGTGATATGTAAAAAAGAATAAGGATTGCCCTGTGCCTCCTTTTTTGCCTCTTTTGTATTGAGAACATCATAAGGACGGGATGCAACCTGACGGGCAAACTGAGCCTGCGGCCTTAGGGCCTTAAAAGGAACAATAGAAGCCATATTTAATACTTACTAACCGGCTGCAAAGAAAAGGAAATAAAGGCTAATACAGATAAGTTTATTTGATCATTAGGCCTTCTTTTGAGCAAAATCATGCAGGATCTGACATAAAACTTCTACACTGCTATAATTCAATGCATTATAAAGACTGGCCCTGAAACCGCCCACACTACGATGGCCTTTTAAACCATAGAGACCATTTTCCTTAAAAATCTCTTGTAATTCTTTTTCCAGAGAAGGATCTTTTAGGGTAAAGACAACATTCATCATGCTTCTGTATCTCTCTATTACCGGAAGCCGGTATATAGAAGATGAAGAAAGGGTCGAGTATAATAAAGCAGCTTTTTTTCTGTTTTTCTCTTCCATCACCTTCACACCGCCTTCTTTCTTTATCCACCTTAATACCAGCATCGCCACATATACAGCAAACACAGGAGGTGTGTTAAGCATACTGCCTTCAGCAATATGATTCCTGTAATCCATGATTGATGGGATAGAACGTTTTATCTTTCCAAGTATGTTTTTATTTACAACTACAAGTGTTACGCCTGCAGCTCCCATATTTTTCTGCGCTCCTGCGTAGATAAGATCGAAACGATTAAAATCCAACTCTCTGCTGAAAATATCACTGCTCATATCGGCAACTAAAGGCACAGAAAGATCATAAGGGAACTGATGCCATTGCGTTCCGGCTATTGTTTCATTTGAAGTTAAATGAAGATAAGCTGAAGAAGAAGATGCATTTACCACTTCCGGCATCGCAGTATAATTCTGTTCTCGTGTTGATCCTGCAATCTCTACCTGTCCAAACAAACGT
>JBKDJT010000263.1:0-3033 GCA_046345435.1 Bacteroidota bacterium | reverse complement strand
CATAATAAATGATGCATCCTTAATTTTTTTCTAGAATTAAGTGAGCAAAAATAAAGCAATCGAAAGGAGCAGCCAAACGCGATTAATCTATTTGGTTTTGACTTGTTTTTGCTGAAACATCCAGTTTAAAAATTCAGGATCTGCAAAAGCATTGTTCCAGCTGTTATGACCGACACCCGGGTATTCAATATATACGACCTTTGAGCCAAGCTCTTTCAAACGTTTTACCATTCTTCTGGATTCTCCAACATCCACTGCTTTGTCGGCATCCCCGTGGTAAATACGAAATGGGATGTTTCGCACGCGTTTGTCGTATTGTTTGGGATTACCACCACCGCAGATGGGGAGTGCGGCTGCAAATAAATTGGGATAACGGTATACAAATTCAAACACACCCATTCCTCCCATGGAGAGGCCCGATATATAAATCCGTGATTTATTGATGCCGTAGGTATTTGCAATACTTTCAATTAATTCGATTGTTGCGGTCATTGGCCAGTTTGGCTCCGTTTTATAATCGTAGGAGAGAATGAGCGGGTAGCGGGAGGTGTCAATTTTTACCGATGACCACGTAATTCCTTTCGGGCATTGCGGAAACAATACATAGGCAGGGAAATTGACTCTCCTCATGCTGTCTGCAAAAAGTTTTCCTCCGTGAATGAGCTGACGTTCATTTTCTTCGCCTCTCTCTCCGGAACCATGCAGAAAAACAATCAGCGGGTAAGATGAATCTGGTTCAGCCACCACCGGTGGCAACAAACGATAAGGCAGAACATGACCCGCTTTGTCTGTAAAAACATTTTTCTGGTATTGGGTGTATTGGGCAAAGCCGGTAATTGCACAAAAAAGAAAGCAATAAAGAAGGATTGTTTTTTGCATGTTTAAAACTAATCAGCTTTGATCGAATTTTAATTAAAATACTTAAAATATTTCTCCGTTTTCACCTTGCTTATATTTGTGTCATGCCAAAAACCAAAAAAGAAAAAGCCATCATACAACCCGACGCTTTGAAGCCGGGTGATTTAATTGGTATCACCTGCCCGGCAGGCTACATGCAGAAAGAAAAAATCAACGACTGTGTGAAGACACTGCGTCAATGGGGTTATGAGGTAATTGTTGGACATACGGTAGGCAGTAAGTCGAAAACTTATTTCAGCGGCACCGATGAAGAAAGGGCAGCAGAAATGCAGGCCATGTTTGATGCTCCGGAAATCAAAGCCATACTTTGCGGAAGGGGAGGGTATGGTACAGGACGAATCATTGACTTACTTGATTTTTCTAAATTTAAAAAACAGCCAAAGTGGGTCATTGGTTTCAGTGATATCACCGTATTGCATCTTCATCTTAACAGACAACTACGTATAGCATCTCTGCATGCACCGATGGCGGCAGCTTTCCAAAATGGAGCATCCCGAAATAAATATGTGCAGTCCTTAAAAAATGCCCTGGGTGGATTAAAGTCATCATACAGCGTAAAGGCAAGTCCGTTAAATCGTGCCGGAACAGCAAAGGGAGAGTTAATCGGAGGAAATCTCGCTTTGGTAGCTCACCTGATCGGCACTTCTTCTTTTCCTGATATGGCAGGTAAGATTTTGTTTTTGGAGGATATAGATGAACAGCTCTATAATATTGACCGTATGATGTATCAGCTTAAGAGAAGTGGCGTGCTCAAAGAGTTAGCTGGTTTGATCTTTGGAGGCTTTTCCAAAACAAAAGACACAGAAAGACCATTCGGAAAAAAAATAGATCAACTTTTATTTGATGTGATATCAGATAATACTTATCCTGTATGCTTTGATTTTCCGGTTAGCCACGAAACACAAAACTATGCATTGAAAGAGGGAGGTTTTTATCAATTTGAAGTCTCTAAGAAAGGAGTTAGCTTACATGAGCAGTGAACAATTTTATTTATTACATGGAAGCACTGATTAAAATTCAGTACAAACAACTACTAAAAATGCGTTCCTGATTTTTATCATGTGCATTGCTTTGATCTGTCATCTTCTGAAAGTGAAATGCTTGTAAGATTTGCGGTCAATCAAAGTTCAATCCTATGCGCACATTCTTTTTTTACTCTCTGTTATTGCTTTTTTTAACCACACAATCTGCTGATGTAAAAGCTCAGTTTTACCATGCAAAATCTTATAAGATGAGTATTAAGGGTACGTCATCTTATCACGACTGGACATCGGATGTGAAAAATGTTTCACTTGTTGGAGATTTTATGATTACAAACGGTATGCTTGAAAAGATAAAAAAGGCAACTGTATTGGTATTAACCAAGTCTATTCAAAGTGAGCAACATTCAAATTTAATGGATGAGCGCACGCATAATGCGCTGAAAGCTGATAAGTATCCGTCGATCACTTACGAATTTATTTCGATAAAGTCTGTTCAGAAAGAATTTAACCGAACTAGCATGGTTATACATGGTACACTAAGTCTGGCGGGCACATCAAAAGTTACTGACCTGTTTCTGAATGTTATTACTAATGAGAAAGGAGAAGTTATTATTTCCGGAGAGAAAAAAATAAAGATGAGTGATTATGGTATCAAGCCACCTGTATTTATGCTTGGATTACTACGCGTGGGTGATGAAGTATCCATTAACTACGAAGTTACTTTGGAGCCCAAAAGGTGATTTCGCCTACATGAAAGCATTTGAAAATTCTATTGAGCAATAGCTCGAAGAAAGGAATCATCGTTTGGGGAAACAGCCGGATCAAAGTAATGAGTGAGTTGCCCTTTTTCATTCACAAGATATTTTGAAAAATTCCATTTAGGTGATTTCTCATTCCATCCGTTCTTTTTTATATCCGTCAGCCATTGATATACAGAATCCTGGCTTTCAGATTTCTTCGTATTTGTTTTTTGCATCAAAGGGAATGTGATGCCGTAGTTTTTTTTGCAGAATGATGCGATGTCATCATTATTGCCTTTTTCCTGCTCTTTGTAATCGTTGGATGGATATGCGAGGATTTCAAGTATGTCTTTATACTTTTCATAGAGGTGTTGTAATTCTTCATATTGAGG
>JBKDJT010000262.1:0-6335 GCA_046345435.1 Bacteroidota bacterium | reverse complement strand
TAATTATCCGGGGTTGCCTTTGGCAGACCCCGGGGTGGATGACATGTAATTTGCTAAGCAGATATCTTAATTTTATCATCTAACAATTTTAAATCCTCCATGTCTCCAGGCCTCTCCTCTTATTTCCTTCTCCGCAAAGACATTACTTACCTCAACTTCGGCTCCTTTGGTGCATGCGTGAAACCTGTCTTTGAAAAATACCAAGAGTATCAGCTTGAGCTGGAACAGGAACCCGTACAGTTTATCACCGTAACCGGTCCGCGTTATATTGAGCAATCAAAACAAGCACTAGCTTCATTTTTAAATTGTAATGCAAAAGATCTGGTATTCGTCACCAACCCATCCTATGCAGTAAACATCATCACCAAAAGTTTTCCGTTGCAGAAAGGTGATGAAATTCTAACTACAGATCTTGAATATGGTGCGTGCGACAGAACCTGGAATTATTATTGCGAAAAAGCCGGCGCTGTTTACAAAAGGCAACCCATCCGTCTTCCTTTAGAAAGTAAGGAGGATTTTATTGAACAGTTTTTCAAAGGCGCTACCGAAAAAACAAAACTTGTTTTCATCAGTCATATTACCAGCTCTACCGGATTGCGTCTTCCCGTTGAAGAAATCTGTGCAGAAGCAAAGCGAAGAGGATTGATGACATTCGTTGACGGTGCGCATGCTCCGGCACAAACGCATGTTGATCTTTCAACCTTGCAAGCAGATATTTATACCGGCACCTGTCACAAATGGATGATGACGCCAAAAGGTTCTTCATTTCTCTATGTAAAAAAAGAATTTCAGCATCTCTTCGACCCGCTAGTCATCAGCTGGGGATACAAAGCACTGTTCCCTTCCGATTCAATATTTCACGATTATCACCAGATGCAGGGTACACGTGATTTTTCTGCTTTTCTCACCATTCCGGCAGCATTGACCTTTATGCAAGAACACAACTGGGAAACTGTTTCTCAGTCGTGCAGAAAGCTAACGCAGGAATATGCCGTAAGTTTTTGTGCGTTGTTTGGCGAACAGCCACTCGCTCCGGTTAACGATGCTTTTATTTTACAACTCTGCAGCGCACCGATAAAAACAAAAGAACCTGAAAAATTACAGTCGGTACTCTACAACAACTATCAAATTGAAATTCCGGTGATGCGCCATGATAACAAATGTTACATTCGGTATTCAATACAGGCATTCAACTCTGAGAAAGACCTGCTTGCACTATTTGATGCAATCAGGGACATTCAGAAAAAAACAAACTTAATCGAATAAGAAATGAGTGAACATCATACTCCTGCTTCCATTGCTGAGCATATTCTGAACAATGATCGCTTCAGCCAATGGCTCGACGTTAAAATTATTCAGTGTGAAAACGGGTACAGTAAAATAAGTATGCTCATCCGAGAAGAAATGGTAAACGGCCTTGGCATTGTACACGGAGGCGTTACGTTCGCTTTGGCCGACAGCGCTTTTGCCTTTGCCTGTAACAGTTACAATCGTAGGTCGGTAGCGCTCGACACCTCCATCAATTTCATCAAGCCGGCATACAAAGGCGACGAATTAATTGCAGAAGCAAAGGAAGTACATAATGGAAAATCGACGGGGCTTTATCAGATTTCAGTATTCAATCAGAAAAAAGAGCAGATTGCTCTGTTCAAAGGACTTTGTTTTCGCACAGATCATCCTGTGAAGTAACGAATATCATCTTTAGTAGGGTTTTCTATAATTATTTTTCCTCGATCATTTATATAAATAATCGACTAAACCTACCGATGATGAAATCAATTTCTTTCTGGGCAAGGAAAAATCCGCGAAAAGCACAAATCAGCATCGTATTGCTCTATCTTTTATTAAACCTGCTCGCAATCTGTGGAGGTATCCTTTTTTATGAGTCAGGCATAACTTTTACAAAATCACTCCTGAATATTTCTTTTGTTTTGTTTTTGATCGCAACGATCATATATAAAAAAAAGGCAAACTTTTACTACCGAAAAACTTTAGATTTTGTGTTGGCTTCCTGCACTTTTATGATGATTGCTTTCTGGGGGAATCATTTAAACGATCGTAACTTTTATCTGCCTCTTTCCGCTAAAACGGCTACCGGGATTACAGTTAAGCCGGGCAATAACTTAAATATAAGCAACAAAATAACCTCTGAAGACAAGCCGTTGAGTAAAAAAGAATTGCGTAAACAAGTGAAAGAAAAAATAAAAAAACACAATCTTAAAATTGCAACGTGGGCGAAAGTGTTACTGATTATACTAGTTGTAGCAGCAACTATTTTTTCCCTTTATCTATTAGCGTACCTATCGTGCAGTATAGCCTGTAGCGGAGCCGAAGGGTTTGCTATTGTTGTGCTGGTTTTAGGATTAATTGCAATTTTAGGCGGAGCCTATCTTCTTATTAGGCGAATACTGGGATATAAAAGAAAAAAACCATTAACAGAAGAGCCCGATCCTTTTGCTGATGAGGAGGGGTGAGGTTTTCAGTTATCGGTTGGCCGTTAGCGGTTTTCGGTTATAGTTGTTGAGTTAATGCATAAATAACCTTGACCTTTTTATTCAATCATGAAACTAGTAAATTATCAATCAGTATTTACACTCCGTAGGAGTGAAATATTGGTAGAATTGTTTTTTAAGTGATCAAAAAGTGCCGTAGGTACGAGATAATATACCGGTTAGCTGTTATCCGTTGGCTGTTAGCGGTAACAACAAACCAACAACGGATAACAGCTAACTGATAACAGATAACTGCTAACAGACAAATTCAATTTCTTATACCAGTTGCTTCCGGTTACTTTTGCAATAACAAATGGAAAAAAACTTCATTGATTATATCCGTGTTTTTTGCCGAAGCGGTCATGGGGGCGCAGGTAGCAAACATTTTGCGCGCACCAAATTCAACCCCAAAGCCGGTCCTGATGGCGGCGATGGTGGAAGAGGCGGCCATATCATCCTAAAAGGTAACAGCCAGCTCTGGACCCTGCTTCATCTTCGCTATTATAAAAATGTATTAGCTGAAAACGGAACATCCGGCAATAAGAATAACATGACAGGTAAAGATGGTAAAGATATTATCATTGAAGTACCACTTGGCACCATTGCGCGTGACGAAGAAAGCGGAATACTCGAAGCTGAAATTCTTACAGACGGGCAGGAAGTTATTTTGATGAAAGGAGGAAGAGGCGGATTGGGTAATGCACATTTCGCAACCCCAACCAACCAGGCACCCGAATACGCACAACCCGGAGAAGAAGGACAGGAGGGATGGAAAATTCTTGAATTAAAAGTACTTGCAGATGTTGGACTGGTAGGCTTTCCCAATGCAGGTAAATCGACATTGCTCAGCAGCATCACAGCAGCAAAACCAAAAATTGCCAACTACGCATTTACAACCCTCACCCCGCAGCTTGGCATGGTAGCATATCGAAACGACAGAAGCTTCTGTATTGCCGACCTACCCGGCATCATTGAAGGAGCAGCAGAAGGGAAAGGGCTCGGACATCGTTTTCTAAGACATATAGAAAGAAACAGCGTATTGTTGTTTGTGATTCCGGCCGACAGCAACAACCATGTGGAAGAATTTCAGATTTTATTAAAAGAACTTGAGGCATACAACCCGGAGATGCTGCAAAAACAATTTGTATTGTGCATCAGCAAAAGCGATTTACTGGATGATGAATTAAAAGTCGCCATTGAAAGTGAGCTTCCTAAAAACATTCCGCATGTGTTTATCTCCGCTGTAACGGGTACAGGGTTAACTGAGTTGAAAGACCTCTTGTGGAACGAACTGAACCGTTCTCCTGAAAACTAAACAAACTTTTTCTTTTCTCTGACTCATTAAATATTAAAAAATGAAGTCTGTCTTTTTGGTGTTTTCTTTTCTGATGATTCAATTGCTCGTTGATGGTCAGGTAATTCGCAAGCTCAACAAAGTAACAACTTTACAAATGCCGGGAAGAGCCGGTGAAAACGGAGGAACGGTTGCTGTGCACGGAAGAACACGCAACTATTACGCTACCATTGCAGGCAATAAAACATTTTCTCTTGCTATTTTCAACGCGCTTGGGGAAAGAAGCTCTCCTGCAGATCTTGCGGTTTTATATGATGTAAGAGGGCTTTGGTATAACCAGAAAGCAAAAACATTTTATGCAAACGGCTTCGGAAAAAATGGCTGGTGTAAATATGTAATGGATGAAGAAGGAATACCTTATGATGTAGCTCCGTTATTTGAAGGACAGCAGCAACCATTTCCGCAATCTTCAGGTGCTTACAATCAAAAAGAAAACGTTGTTTATTTCCTGAAAGGATCATCAGCAGTTGCATATGACGGTGAGACAGGAAAAGAATTACCGGAAAAGAGAAAACTGATAAAGGTGGGTTATACATTAAAAAAACCACCTCCTGCTAATTTTGTTGCAGATACGATATCTAATTTACCCGGCTACAATAATACTTCTTTGATTTATACCGGATTATCGAATAATGAATTAGGGATATTGAATGTTGAAACCAGAGAGATAGAGTTATACAGTGCAAATACCGGACTAATGTCATCACGTTTGCAGCTGCCTCCGGAAGCGGTGGTACGGGAAAAATTAAACTTTGCTTTTTGCAATGGAGTCTACTGGCTTTATGATGCAGCTGCCAGGTCGTGGATCGGATATCGTTAACCATTTTGAAAAATTATTTTTAACCCGGTTATGAATCAATGTCTTTTTTGTGGCCATACAGTGAAAATGATTCATGTTCACGGGCATTACCAGTGTCCCGTCTGCAATACAAACGCCTTGCCCTGTTGCGATGGTGATAATTGTGATACAAATTATTTTTTTCAAAATCAGGAGAAGACTAATAAAACAACACCGGAGGTGACTCGTTTCGACAAAAATCAAGAAAATCAATAATCAGTTTAAAAAGCTGTTTCTCCCTTTCTTTTTTTACCGTACGTTTGTTCTTTAAAATTTAATGTATGAGAAAATTGCTTGTTACGTTTCTGTTTGTTATTTGTCTTTTTCGTAGTTATGCCGACGAAGGCATGTGGTTGCCGCTATTATTAGGCGAACAGGTTTATGCAGATATGCAGAAAAAAGGCCTGAAGCTCACAAAGGAGCAGCTTTACAATATCAACAAAGCTTCTTTAAAAGATGCCATTATCATTTTTGGGGGTGGGTGTACCGGTGAGATCGTGAGCGACAAAGGATTGATCTTTACCAATCACCATTGCGGATACGGAGCCATTGCTTCAGCATCCAGTGTAACCAATAACTACCTGCGTTATGGTTTTTATGCAAAGAATTTTTCTGAAGAAATCAGAACCAACCTCTCTGTTCAGTTTTTATTAAAAATTGAAGATGTTACCAAGGAGGTCCTGGATTCTCTGGGAAGCCTCGAAGGCTCCGCAAGATCGCAGAAGCAAACTGCAATACTATCTGCAATCAATAAACGTTATTCAACAGAAAGCGAGTTTATTGAAGCACGTGTGAGTCCCCTCTTTAAAGGAAATCAATATCTGGTTTTCGTTTACCAGCGTTATAAAGATGTGAGGCTGGTAGGTACACCGCCCGAGAGTGTTGGTAAATTCGGCGGAGATACCGACAACTGGGAATGGCCTCGTCATACCGGCGACTTTTCTGTTTTCAGGGTTTATGCTTCCGCAAGCGGAAAGCCGGCAGAATACAATGAGAAAAACATTCCCTATAAACCGAAATGGTTTTTGCCTGTTTCTCTGAAAGGAATTAAAAACGGCGATTTTGCAATGACATGGGGATATCCCGGAAGTACCAATCGCTATGAAACATCGCTTGGTGTTAAACTGGCATCAGATATAAACAATCCGGCACTTGTAAGACTTCGTGATGTGCGATTAAAGTATATGCTCACAGAAATGCAAAAAGATCCTGCTATCAAATTAAAACTTGCAAGCAGTTATGCTTCCATTGCGAATTACTGGAAGTTTTACGATGGAGAAACGAAGCAATTGTTGAAATATGATGTATATGGTCAAAAACAAAAAGCTGAAAAAACATTTATTGAATGGGCAGCCGATAAGGATGAGTTTAAAAATATTTTTTCTGACTGGCAAAAAATATATGATGCCTGGAGACCCTATAGTCAACATCGTGTTTATATGGGAGAAGGTATTTTTGGTTCTCCGTTAATTGGTTATGCCGCTTCTCTTGCAGTGCTTGAAGCCGCGCTTAACAAAGCAGGCGCATCAACTGAAGACAGAAAAAAAGCTGCACAAATAGCTTCCGATGCAAGAAAGTCTTTCCTCGAAGGGCATGATGCAGTTAGCGATCGTCAGATTCTTGCTGCTGTATTATTGATGTATTACAAGGA
>JBKDJT010000261.1:0-3071 GCA_046345435.1 Bacteroidota bacterium | reverse complement strand
CGTTCACATGCATCAAGAAAATCAGACAGATGCTTTTTAAATTCAAAATGATCGATGCCGCTAGCAACTGCAGCTGCTTGTTCATATTGCTTCATCAAAAAGTAAGATGCTGCAAGTCCGACAGCAGCTTCCTGATAATCTGCTCTTTGCGTCAATAAATCCCGGTAGAGATAACTTGCCTGCTCAAACTCGTCCTGATGAAATAAATCGTGCGCCTGCTGTAGCTTTTTGCCCGCAACAGTATGTCTGTCACGCACCATTGTTTTAATTGGTACAAAATTATTAACCTCGCTTACCTTCATAAAATGATACTCCGGATTTAATTCAGAAAGAACTTTATAATACTTCGGGAGCATTTCTGTAATTACTGCTTCGCGTGATTTACGACAGTAGCCCAATTGCTGACAGCTATCGCAAAGAAAGGGGTTGTTGGTTGTGGCACTGAAAGGCTGCATATATAATTTATTGCGTGTTGATAAAGGTTCTGTTTATGGCATCCCACTAATTTACTTATAAGTAAATTTTAATTAGAGTGAGACACTACAAATTATTTGTTAAGAAAGCCCAAACAAAACTACACACCCATACCTCCGTGTATTTGATGAGTGAAAAAGAAATTGTCGGATGCTGATTGTCAGCAACTTGTGTTTGGAGAGGTAAGGACAAAAAAGAGAAAGTCGGATCCCGTAATATAAACAAGCCTTTCTAATACTTCTTACAGTTAATATTCTTTATTGCCCGTTTCGGGATCCGAAAAATGGTTCTTAATATAAAAATCAATGAACAGGTTGTCTGCTTTCAATAACCTGTGCAAGTGTTTTCACAATAGTTTTGTGTTTTGTGACAAAAGGATTTGTATCATCCCATACATATCCTGCCAAAACAGAACATATTTGTTTTTTAAATTCAGGATTAGAATGTTTGGTATAAAATATTTTTGCTAACGTGCCGTCATACCACGAAAGCACATATGTTCTGAAAACATCTATCCCCTTTTTTAAAACCTCACTGTATTCTTTTTCCCAATCGGGGTTTTCTCCTTTCAAATGTTTGGAAACCAAAGTAGCGGCTTTATAACCTGAAGAAATTGCCAGCGTAACTCCAGAACTAAAAATTGGGTCAAGAAATTCGGTACTGTTTCCACATAAAATATAACCCTCGCCATATAATTTATCAACAGAAACAGCATAGTTTAATATTTTCCTTGGTTCAAAAACCATATCGGCATTAGCAAATCTTCCTTCAAGCCCCGGGAATTCAGAAATTGTTTTTTTAAATAATGCTCCGTCATTTTTTGCACATTCTTCAATATATGCAGCGTCACTTACAAGCCCAACAGAAGTTGTTCCGTCAGAAAAAGGGATAGACCAGGTCCATGCTGAATTATTATTAAAGGCATGAACAAAAATATTTCGGCCTGCTTTATCGGTTCTGTTTTTGTCTTTAACATGTGTAAAAATTGCTCCGCGCGGAGGTGTTTTTACCGGAACCTCAAGATCAAATAAGCGAGGCAATACGCGACCATATCCGCTTGCATCTAGAACAAAGCGACATGTAATTTCTATTTCTTCACCTGAATGGTTTTTATAGTTAATTTTTTGTTGGGTCGGGGATGTTTTAACTGCAAGCACTTCGGCGTTGTATTCAAGGTCTGCTCCTTGTTCGATCACGGCATTGGCCAATGCAAGATCAAAATTTGCACGCTTTACCTGAAAAGTATAATCCCAACCTTGTGTATATTGATCTTTGAATAAGAACTCGCATCTTTCATTATTATGATAAAAGCATACGCCTACTTTTAACTGAAATTTCTGAGCCTCAATAGCCGGCAAAAGATTCAAATCATCAAGGTAATCCATACAATGGGGTAAAAGGCTTTCGCCTATTACGAATCGAGGGAACTCTAACTTTTCAAGAATTTTTACTTTAAATCCCTCTTTAATAAGTTTGGATGCGGCAACTGTACCTGCAGGCCCGGCACCAATGACAACGGCGTCATAATAATTATTCATAAGCTTTGATTTCATTTATTAGTTTCTTATTATCAATGAAATTTAAACAAGTGACAAAAGCACCTACTGTTGTTCCTAGTATACCATGGAATACAATATTCTGACCGGTTAAATATAAATTTGGTATGCGTGTTCTTGTATAAATAGTTGAAGAAACAGGGTCTCTGAAGTTTTTTTTGACCCCATATAAAGAACCATTTGGCGTTCCTATATAATCCTTATAGGTTAATGGACTAGAACTATACACGTTACGAATTGATTTTCGAATATACGGATATTTGCTTTCAAGTCTACGGATAACCAATTCCTCTTTTTCTTGTTTGAATTTTTTGTACTCTTCTCCCCTGTTTTCTGGATTTGAAACGGTATTAAAAGTCGATTCCCATTGTTTAACTTCTTCGATCGACATGTAACACATAATACAAATAGATTCTGCATACGTATTTGATTTCGATGAAGCGGGGGTACAGATATACATGGCTTGTGGCCAGTTTTCCTGATCGTATTCCACAGTATCCCATACGTTTTCAGTATAATAATCATAAAAGTTATGATTAAAGTATGGAAAAGAATTTTCGTGAAAAGAAATGTAAACCATAAAAGAGGATACGGTATTTTCAAGCTTATTAATTCGGGTCCGGTAGGCAGGAACAAACTTTTCTTTTCCGAAGATCTCTATGGTTAAAGATGGATGTAAATTAGAAATGAAATAGTTGCCTTCATAAACAGATCCATCTAAACAATTTACAGAAACAAGGGCGCCGGATTCGTTATAATTTGCACTAATTACTTCCTTATGCTTAAGAACAGAACCTCCTTTCTCACGTATCCGCTTAGATAAATGTTTTGCTATTTGAGAGCCTCCGTCAATCAACCGATAGCTACCTTTTATGTAACTGTTCATAATTAAAGCAACAACATAAAGCGGTGTTGATTTAATTTCCCCGGCATACAATGGCCCCGAACCAAGTAAAACATTTCTTAGGCGCATGTTATTGGTAATGCTGCATACATAATCCCATGCCCCAATTCCTAGAATATCCGGATTATGTATATAGG
>JBKDJT010000260.1:0-2995 GCA_046345435.1 Bacteroidota bacterium | reverse complement strand
GACTTAACAATGCAGAACTGTCTGTGACCTGCCATTGGTTAATCGTTTTTTTAATGTGAGGATACTGGTTCGCAATATTTGAAGCAATTGTATTTGCATAGAAACGATTCCAAAGATGATCAACGGATTCATTACTTTTCTCTGCGAGATAGGGGAGTGATTGCACCACTGCCCAAACAGGGTTTGAGGTAAATTCAGCAATGATCGATTGATGACGGATTGTTTCGCTGCTGTCTGATGCAAGTAAACTCTTCCAGTTAATTAATTTACTTTCTCCTGATTTCAGAGAAACAGGAAGTGTTTCTGTGATAAAAAGTCTGTCGCTCAATACAGGTATTACTCCTTGTTCGCCATCAGACACTGTATAGCCATTTTTCATATTAGAAACGGCTGTTACACGAAATGTTAGCAGGTCCTGAAAATAATATGGAGCAACAATCGGAAATTTAACGAGAGTACTGGATCCTGGTTCTACAGAAAAGTATTGCACGGGAAAAAGATTTTGAAACCAGCCGTCTACCGACTCCGTTTCACCTTTACGGAAAAGTTCAAGTCGGCAGGGGCCACTTAATTCATTATTTCCGGTATTGGTTATACGCACTGTAAAAACCATTTGATCTCCTTCTCTTAGAAAACGAGGCACATATGGCTCTGTTATCAGTTCTTTACGTGTTACGATTTCTTTTTGTATGTATGCAGAGTTTAAATCCTGTGTATGAGCCAGGACTCGCCAGTTCCAGCGAGTAATTGCATCCGGCATTTTGAATTTGAGTATTACTTGCCCAGATGTATCAGTTTGCAACTGAGGATAAAAAAATGCTGTTTCCTGAAAATTCTTTCGAATTTGAGGCTGTTCTGCCTTAGTAGAGACAGCAACCGAATTCATATTATTTTCTTTTACCAAACTCTCCTTGTTATTTTGTAAACTTGAGATGTCTGCTGATACAGCATGATTAGTATTCATGCTGTAAAAACTGTAAAAAAGATTTAGTCCTGGCAATCTGTCGTATGTTTTTTCGGTATACGCCCATTCAGCAGTAATAAATGATTTTTCATAGGCTTGGATATGAGAAAATCCGCCAGTTTGCCAATCTTCAGTAAAAGTTATCTGCTGATGACGGGTAGGGAATAACCATTCGTTTTTATTGAAAACATCAAGTGATGCATCATACATGGTGGTAAGCACTTCAGATTTGTTTTGGATGCCTTTTTGATCTTTAATGCGAATACGCCATTCTTCTTCGGAGCCGGGCTTAGTTTTGTCTCTGAATGATTCTACTTTAATCTCCAGGTGATTGTTGTCTCTTACTTCAAAATTTTTGGTGAATTGATAAAAACGGTTTTGTTTCACAAAGCTGTAAGTATAGCTATACTGCTGATTTAAATTATTTGAGAGTATAATTTTCTCTTCAATTTTCTTTTTCAGATTAATCGTTTTCCAGTCGGTCTCATTTTTTAAAGTATTGTTACTGTTTTTTATCAGAAAGATATTTTCTGCATCAGAAACAATGTTTAAAAGAATAGCATCGCCCGGTTTTTGCATTGTAGTATGGTTTGAATACCAAAACCATGCAGGGTCAACAGGTTTTTCATTCTTCCCGGATCTGACTTCAAAAAAAACAGTTTGTTGAATGGGCTCTCCGTTCTTATCGATGTTGGTTGCTTCAGCTTGATACCAGCCGGGTTGCCATTTAATATTTTTCAGATCAAATGGTTTGTCTTCATTTGTGAATGCAGATAGTTCAATTATCCTGCTTTCTTTAGCCCATCCTTCTTTTTCGTTTTCATTTTTGTATTCATCCCATGGAAACATTTTTCTGTAATCTGGTTCTGCTATCGTAAACTGATCGGGTTGATCCCAATATCTTTTTCGCAGCAGACGATTGTTGTTTTTGAGTCGGAAAATTTTAAGTGTTGTTTTTACAGACTCAAATACATTCATCATATTCCTGGTAGAAATATTTATTGATTTCAGGCTATCTGCAGTAATTGTTCCGTCGCCAGGTGTCTGGATGCTGAGAATAATTGACCGGTAGCCGGCTTGGATATTTGAAGTTGTATTTTGTGTTTCTCCATTCAGGTCGGTAGCCTCCGCTGTAATTTCATAATTAAAAAGTGGATTTAATTCTTTCCTGATGCTGAGATCGGGGAGGGCAGGGAAATTGATTAAGAAAATACCATTCTTATCGGCGGTTGTATTGCCACTGATGATTTCTTTTTCACTCATTAAAGGCCAGCCCCAACGGTAGCAAAGCCATGGATAAGGCAGATTGGGTTTTCTAACAATGCGGTAACTGATTTGCGCATTTGAGATTGCAAATCCTGAATAGGATAAAACTTCACCTTTTACAGTGATGGTATCATGAACCTGATATGCTTTTAAAGGAGGATCAACCTTCACTAAAAATTTAGGTCTTTTATATTCCTCCACCATGAAATAGGTTTCTCCTTCCACATTGCGACATGTTAATCTGTAATTGCCGGGTAGTTCCCCTTGAGGAATTGTAAATCGTCCGTTATAGGAACCATAGTTATTTGTTTTGGTTATCAGGCTATCGATTGCCTGGTTGTTGGCATTGTAAAGAAATACCTGTGCTTGCTGATCAACACTTAATTTCTGATTTTTATCATTATTTGTCGCGGTAAGTATTCCTTTGAATTCTACCACCTGCCCGGGTCTGTAAATGGCACGATCAGTAAAGAAGGTATTTCTATATGTGATTCCGGTTTGCATTTTATTTTCATATCCGTTCCAGCGATAAAGCTGCAAGGGTGAAGCCGTCATCAGTCGATCGCCTTGATGTATTACTTCAATATATTCAAAATCATTATGTGAAGAATCTGCTATAAGATCTATTGATCCGTCATTGACATAAAAATATAATTTTACTTTTTTCATTTCATACTTTCCTTTTTCGTAATCGTAGTGGTTTTTCCAAATCTGCACTTTAGCATTTGTAATGGGAGAGCCTGTTTCACGATTCAGGATGAAGAG
>JBKDJT010000259.1:0-6856 GCA_046345435.1 Bacteroidota bacterium | reverse complement strand
CTCCAGCGTCGGTTACTGATAAGCCTGCATCTTTCAATGAAGCTGCTTTTGCAATTAGCAGTTCAGATGCTGCAATATCAGTCGCCATATCTGCGAGCTTGAATGAGATACCTTGAAATTTGATAATTGGTTGATCAAACTGATGCCTTTCCTGTGCATATTTCAAGGCAGCTTCGTAAGCTCCTTTCGCAATACCAAGAGAAAGGGCAGCAATGGATATTCTTCCACCATCAAGAACCCGAAGAGCCTGTCTGAAACCATCTCCCATCTCACCGATCCTGTTTGCATCCGGAATTCTGCACTGATCAAAAATCATTTCAGCAGTTTCACTTGCTCGCATGCCAAGTTTATTCTCTTTTTTACCGGCACGAAAACCGGGAGTGCCTCTTTCCACTATAAAAGCAGTTGCATTACCGCTTTTTCTTGGTTCGCCTGTACGCGCAATCACAACAGCGACTTCTGCGCTGATACCATGCGTGATCCAGCATTTTGTTCCATTTAGTACCCACTCGTCTCCATCTTTTACTGCTGTTGTTTTCATATTCCCGGCATCACTGCCAGTATTAGGTTCTGTGAGACCCCAAGCTCCCAGCCATTCGCCTGAAGCAAGCTTCGGTAAAAAACGCAATTTTTGTTCTTCGTTGCCACAATAGTAAATATGCCCAGTACAAAGCGAATTATGCGCTGCAAGACTTAACCCAACAGAGCCGCAAACTTTTGCTACTTCCACAATTGCTGCTACATACTCGTGATAGCCAAAACCACTTCCTCCGTATTTTTCTGGTATGAACATCCCCATTAACCCAAGTTTCCCCATTTCCTGCATAACATCTTTCGGAAAATGCTGACTTTCATCCCACTCCATTACATGTGGTGCAATATTTAATTTTGAGAAATCCCTGGCCACCTGTGCCACTTGTTTTGTTAACTCACTAGTTTCAAAATTCATAATCCCTTCTTTTAATCCGCCCGGTTATTAATATATTTTAAAGAGGCAGAAAACAAAGATATACAATTAAACTAACAATTGTTAGGAATTATTTTACAGATAGATAATGATGTATTTTATCATATAAATCGGGGGGCAGTGAAGCAATCTTTCTCAAATCAGTAACCGATTCAAAAGCGCCATGCTGACTGCGATAAGAAATAATATTGTTTGCTGAGCGATAATCGATGTAGGGATGTTTCTTCAACTCATCAGGAGCAATTTCATTAAGATTGATTTTTCTGTAGGGGCCGTTTGACAAAACAAGGCTCGTTTTAATTTTTTGAAAAACCGAATCCGGCAGTCCGTAGGTTTCAGCAACCTGTTCAACAATGTAAAACCCTCCCAGCTTTTCCCTAAAATTGATGATTCGCTGCGCATATCCGGGTCCGACCCCCTTAAGCATTTTCAAATCTTCAAGTTTTGCTTCATTGATATTGATTGTTGTAAAAAGATTTCCGGATTTACGAAAATCGGAATCAGGTTTCGGAAAAGCAGAATTTGTTTCGGGAATACTTACAAAAGGAATCAAATTTTCACACAAAGCAGGAGACAATCCAAATATTCGCCTTAGATCTTCGGCCTTACGGAAGAAACCTCCTTTCTGCCTGTATTTCATAATAGTTTTAACAACAGACTCTTTCACTCCAAGCTTTAACCATGCGTCTTCATTGGCAGTGTTTGGATTAAATGCAAAAAGAGAGGTTTTATTATGAGGAATTCGGCGCTCGTAATTGTACCTCTGATTTTTCTTCTGATAGTAATTTGCAGAAAACGAAGACCTGTTATCCCCCTCATTTTCCTCCCGGGGTTCTGTATTCACAGATTTATATAGTGGTAAGTTTTTTTCAGCAACAATTGTCTTTTTCAAAATTTGATTAGATAAACAAATAAGAAAAAACACAAGAATAAAAAGTATAAAAAGGGCTCTTCTCTCTCGTTTAGTAAAAACAAAGTAAGCTTCAAATAGGTGTTTAATTTTTTGCATTTAGCAAAACTATTCTACACCTCTATTCGGTAAAGCCTCGGTGGCTCACCGTCAAACTGACCTATCTAAAAATGAAGGGTTAACCCATCATATGCCAGGGAAATGCCGGAAGGTAATTCTGCATTTATTGCAGTATGCAACCCAAGCTGATGACTGATATGTGTGAAATATGCTGAAGGAATTTTCAATGCCTGTACGATGTTTACTGCTTCATCCAGCGTGAAATGTGATAGATGGCTTGCTCGTCTCAAAGCATTGAGCACAAGCACCTCACTGCCTTTAATTTTTTCCAACTCCTCCTGTTCAATTTTGTTGGCATCTGTTATGTAGGTGAATGGTCCAAATCTGAATCCTAGCACCGGCATTTTCAGATGCCAAACGAGAATTGGTATCACATTAAAATCTCCGATCTGAAACGGATCAAGAGTAATTGTGTGTAAATTAATTTCAGGCACACCCGGGTACTTCGTGTCTGAAAATGCGTAATAATAATCTCTTCTTAAGGCCTCTTCCGTCAGGTAATTCGCATATACATTCATTGGCTTTTTCAAAAGATAATTATATGCACGAATATCATCCAGCCCCGCCATATGGTCTTTGTGCGGATGGGTAAAAAGAACAGCATCCAGTTTTTTTACTTCTTTACGAAGCATCTGATATCTGAAATCGGGTGTAGTATCGATTACAATCGTAGTGTTTGCAGATTCTATAAGAATACTGCTGCGTAGTCTTTTGTCGTTGATATCATCAGACAAACACACTTCACAATCACAGCCGATCATGGGCACCCCGCTGCTTGTACCTGTACCCAGAAAAGTAATTTTAAAAGGAGGATAATAACCCATGCAGAAACAGGTATAATATCAAAAGAATTAAGTGTTTGTTTCACCCGATTCCTTGGTTGCAGCCATCAGCATCACTTCATCATAAAGCTTCTGAGATTCTGCTGTTAAAGAATCGAAGTGAATTTTTACCTGAGGTATCAGTTCCATTGCAGTATTGATACGTCCTTCTGTGCTTAAAAATTTATTAAGAACAATTACTTTCTTCTGCTCCAGTATACAATAACCGCTTTGGAAAGTACCCCTTTCATATCTCACGATGTATCCGCTCTCTTCAAGCAATGCTTCCAGTTTATCCAGTGTCGTCTGATTCAGTTTCACGCTTTAATATTTGTTACTGATGTAATAACTACAAATTTACCACAGGCAGTATACTATAAAATAAATTACTTTTCCACAGCTTCTAATTAAGCGGAACGAGTTTCAAGGCGGATTACAGGCACGATCATTTCTTCCAGACTGATGCCTCCATGTTGGAAGGAGTCTCGAAAATAACTTACAAAATGATTGTAGTTATTTGGATAAACAAGGTAATGATTGTCGCGGGCAAAAATAAATGATGAGTTTACATTGGGCGCCGGCAGACCAATTTCAGACGGGTCTCTGAATGCCAGCACATCCTTGGGTTCATAATTCAGATTTCTTCCATGCTTATACCTAACATTAGTGGTTGTTTCTCTGTCGCCAACAACTTTCACCGGCTTTTTTACACGAACACTTCCATGATCTGTGGCAATCACAACAACTGCATCTTTTTCTGAAATTTTCCGCAATGCCTGAAGAAGCGGACTATGCTCAAACCAGCTCAGTGTTAAACTGCGATAACTTCTTTCATCTTTGGCCAGTTCTTTCAGTACCTGAATATCGGTTCTGGCATGGCTCATAAGGTCAACAAAATTGTATACAATTACATTGAGGTCGTTTTGAGTGAGGTTGTGAATGTTGTTAGCTAAATCATGACCGGCATTCAGATTGACCACTTTCGTGTAAGAAACTTTAAAATCTTTTTTTCCGGCCTTTTCAAGATTAGCTTTTAAAAATTTATCCTCAAAAAGATTTTTACCTCCTTCTTCATGATCATTTTTCCATTCTTCGGGAAACTGACGATTTATCTCAGCAGGCATCAGTCCGCTGAAAATTGCATTACGGCTGTATTGTGTAGCTGTTGGAAGAATCGAATAAAAAGTGTCTTCTTCAGTAATACGGAACATCTCAGCGATAACCGGTTCTATCACTTTCCACTGATCGTACCTAAAATTATCGATTAAAAAGAAGTACAAAGGGCGACCTTTTTGCAAAAAAGGAAACACTTTCTCTTTCAGCAATGTATGGCTCATGACGGGAGTATTCTGAGAACCCGACTTTAGCCATTTAGCATAATTGGAGCTGATAAACTTAAAAAATTCATTATTGGCTTCTTCAAGTTGTGTATGATGCACTTCCTGCATCTCCGAACTTTCTGTTTTTGCAATTTTAAGCTCCCAGAAAATCAGTTTTCTGTAAATTTCCATCCATTCTTGCTCATTGGGATTACTGTTGAGTGCCATAAACAGATTTCTGAATTCCTGCTGATAGGCCGTAGTTGTTTTTTCAGATACCAGTCTTTTGTTATCGAATATTTTTTTAAGACTCAGCCACACCTGATTGGGATTTACAGGTTTTATCAGATAATCGCTAATTTGAGAGCCAATGGCTTCATCCATCAGGTTTTCTGTTTCATTCTTTGTAATTAACACAACAGGTAAAGCATTATTGATCGACTTCATTTTAGCCAGTGTTTCAAGTCCGGTAAGTCCCGGCATCGTTTCATCCATCAAAACTGCATCCACAGGATTCTCCTTTATATAATCGATTGCATCAAAACCATTTGCAACCGTCACTACTTCATAACCTTTTGTCTGAAGAAATCTTTTCTGAGATTCCAGGCTTTCAATTTCATCATCCACCCAGAGTATCCTTGCAGCTGCCATGTATTTTAATTTGTGGTTTGATATTAAAATTTTCCAAATGTAAAACTACCGAATTCCCCGCCTTCTGCTACCTTTATCATTCTTATTATGGACAGAAATATGAAGATCAGAAAAATTGTGAATGACCCTGTGTATGGCTTTGTAACTTTTGATGATCCGTTAATATTAAAATTGATTGCTCATCCCTGGTACCAGCGTCTAAGGCGCATACACCAGATGGCACTGGCTCACCTGGTTTATCCCGGGGCTGTTCATTCACGTCTTCATCACAGTATGGGCGCCTATCACCTCATGAGACAGGCGCTCACAGAACTGAAAAGTAAAGGAGTTGATATCACGTCCGAGGAAGAGCAAGCCGCTCAAATTGCAATTCTTCTCCATGATATCGGGCATGGGCCTTTTTCCCACGCATTGGAACATGTACTTATTGAAGATACGCATCATGAAGAAATATCATCTCTATTAATGGATTGCCTGAATAATGAATTTAAGGGCGAACTATCTCTTGCTATTGCGATTTTTAAAGGCTCATACCACAAAGCTTTTCTACATCAGTTAATAAGCAGCCAGTTGGATGTTGACAGGATGGACTATCTGACCCGGGACAGTTTTTACAGTGGCGTAAGTGAAGGAGTAATCGGTTATGACAGAATTATAAAAATGATGGCCGTTCATAACGGCGAACTTGTTATTGAAGAAAAAGGAGTTTACTCGATTGAGAAATTTTTGGTTGCACGTCGTCTCATGTACTGGCAAGCCTATTTACACAAGGCTGTTTTAGGTGCAGAGAATATGCTTGTTAATATTTTACGTCGGGCTAAAATGTTATCAAGAATGCAGGATGGGCTTTTCTCGACCAGTGAAATTTTAGACCATATCCTGAAAGAAAATGAACCCGGCTTATATATTAGGGAAAACCCGGATCTATTTTGTGCCCTTGACGACTACGATGTGCTTGCATCTGTAAAAAAGTGGATGCGGCACCCCGATAAAGTACTTAGCAAACTATGCGAACGGCTGATTAACAGAAAAATACTGAAAACTCGTTTACAGCTTAAACCTTTCGACCCGGGATATATCAGCCAGCTTCAAAAAAAAGCAGCAGATATCCTTGATATGTCGGTTGAAGATGCCGGCTGGTTTGTATTTGATGGAATTGCTTCTAACCGAATGTATAATCAAACGAACGAACCCATTAAAATCCTGTTTAAGGACGGGACAGTCAAAAACCTTTCAGAAATAGAATACCTGCTTATTAGGGAAGTATCTGACGGGCCGGCTAAAAAGTTTTACCTTTGTCTGCCGGAGGAATTAAACAACTAAACGAAAATTTAGTCCTACCAATTTTTTAGAAAAAGGAAAAACGAATGCAGTTTAGCGCTTCTCAAATAGCACAGATGATCGGGGGAGTCATTGAAGGAAACCCTCATACACTTGTACATTCTTTCGGCAAAATCGAAGAGGCCGGAGATGGCCAACTCACTTTTCTGGCAAATCCCAAATACGAAGAGTTTTTATATCAGACAAAAGCATCTGTAATCATCGTTAATGAAAGCCTTGAACTTAGGGAAAAAGTTGCGGCTTCATTAATCCGAGTGAAAGATGCATACAGTGCCTTTGCAATATTGCTTGAAACATATGAGCATTATAAATCAAAAGAACTAACAGGCATACAGCAGCCTGTCTACGTTTCCGAGTCGGCACAGATCGGAGAAGAAGTTTTCATCGGTGCTTTTTCTTTTATCGGTCATAAAGTCAAAATTGGACAAAATGTCAAAATTTATCCCCAGGTATATGTGGGAGATAATGTAATTATTGGCGACAACACCATTCTGCAGCCGGGGGTGAAAGTGTATCATGACTGTGTTATTGGAAGCAATGTGCGAATCCATGCAGGAACAATCATCGGAGGGGATGGTTTTGGTTTTGCACCACAGCAAAATGGATCATATAAAAAAGTTCCGCAAATAGGGAATGTAGTGGTGGAAGACAATGTAGAAATCGGATCCAACTGCAGCATTGACAGAGCAACAATTGGTTCTACCATAATTCGTAAAGGAGCCAAATT
>JBKDJT010000258.1:0-7894 GCA_046345435.1 Bacteroidota bacterium | reverse complement strand
ATCATCTACAAGCACCATGCCGAATAATCCGCCGGGAGTACCGAGAATATATCCCAAAGGATAAATAGCCCAGCCTACCAGTACGAACCAACCGAGGGTTTTGTTTGCTTTTGCAACAGCAGGAGAAGCAGCAGTTGCGAGTTTCGCTACTTCACCAAACCATACCAGGTATACAATGTAGAAATAAGCGAGACCACTGATTACACCCCAGAGAACACTCTGGTCTTTGTAAATAGTTTCTCCGAAATAACCTGTTACGAGCATTACAACAGAAGCAAATATCAGCTGCCACAGCAAACCGATTTTTGCACCTGCTTTTTTCGTGATCAGGTAAAACTCCACGCACATGAGAGGTACAGTCAGTAACCAGTCAACATAACGGAAAAACGTTGGAGACTGACCTGTTTCCAGGTTATAACCGCGCATGTAGTAATAGTGAACGGCGGCAATGAAAGTAATCAGCCCTGACACCAGGATTGAAGTGCGCCACTTCTTCTCCGTGTTGCCCAGTTCAAAAAAGAAAAATACAGATGCAGCCATCATTGCCATCGTACCTATAAAGAAGGTAAAGGCAACGTAGTTGTCGTTGGCAATTGGCATTGCCCCTAATAAATGCATGTTCATACGACTTGGTTGTGGTTAAAAAATATATTAAGTAATAAAATCAGTATATAGAAAAGCAAGCAAACAGCACGATTCGTTATAAGTAATTACATATCAGTATTAAAAAGGTTGTTTAACTAAAAAATAAATTTTTTCAACAATATTTCAATTATCACAAAATAACATATGGCAAAAAAGTAACATATTATAATTAAAATGTTTTTATGCTGAATTGTGCCACTATTTAGGCGCATTCTTAATCTGTAAAACTTGTTTTTACTGTATCAATCTTTTTTTGAAAAGAAAAAATCCCTGGCAACTCGTTTTTTACATCCTGGTTGCAAAAAATAAAGTTGTTTTTCTGACGTATCAATTTTGGCATCAACTAAATAATTAATCTGTGTGTTGGCTGACTGACATCATTTTTTCTAACCATGATATATTGGCAATTTTATCAGATGTGAATGAGTGATGATGCCATGCATCTAAACTAAAAAATTTCATAACAGATCTAATGCAACACCCGAACCGAATTGCCGAAATCTACGGATACCTTGTATGTCTTGTAGCTGTTATCAGTTTTATCATAACAACAGGCGGTCTTATTCAGGCCCTAATTGATGCGGGACATCCTTTCCAGTCTAAGGAAGTTGCTTATCAAACAAGCACTCTGGTAAGTTTTGATATCTATATTCTTGAAAAGAGGCAAAGAACGGGAATGGATACTGTTCAAAAAGCCATGGCGAATGATACTTTAACCATGCGTAAGATGTACGAAGCGGAAAGAAATGACCTGATTCAAAAAGTCAATCACCGCATCAGAAGAGATGTTATTGTGAATACTTCACTTTTGATATTGACAATACTGCTTTTTGTCTTTCACTGGAAGTGGCTGAGAAGACTTACTAAAACAGTGAGATAAGTTTATGGTGTAATATAGATACTTCATTTTTTCCCAATTAAAATTCAATCAACTCATATGAAACTCACGAATGAACAGTTACCAGGGGAAGAAATTCTGCAGCTTGAAAATGCATCAGGTAATGTATGCGTAACAGTAATTATTCCTACACATCGCTTGTCTCCCGACAGACGTGCAGATCGCTTAACATTAAAGAGAGCTGTAGATCAGGCAATCGATCAGCTTCGTTACAAGTATGATGTTGAATTAATAGCACGGTCTCTTTCAGCCAATCTCAAACAACTAGCAGAAGAGGCCGATTTGTTGCATAATTATGATGGCTTGGGACTTTATGTTTCAACCGGAATTAAAAAAATAATTCGTTTTCCATTTCATGTAACCGGTAAGGTTTTGGTAAGTGATCGGTTTGACTTGCGTGACCTTTGGTATAAAACTCAGTTGTCTTCTGCTTATAATGTGTTACTTGTTACAGAGAAAGATGTAAAATTCTGGCAAGGACATGCCGATCACGTCGAAAAAATTCTTGATAAAAATATACCTGAAGCATACCATGATGAATATATATATGAACACCCAAGCCGCAGTACTTCTTATGCGGGGTATGCCCATGTAAAAAATTTTGAGAAAGACTCGGGTGTCATTCAGGAACATCGACTTAAAGCTTTTCTAAGACAAGTAGACCATTCAATTCATAAATATATAATGGGTGATCAGCCGCTTGTTTTACTCGCACCTCCCAAAATAGTCAGTTGGTACAAGGATATAGCAAGAAAGATACCCGGACTGACAAGCACCATAGAAGGCAGCTATTCTAATTTAAACCAGACTCAAATAGCATCCTTGGTGTGGCCGCTTATCTATCAACATTATCAAAGTGCTTTTGAAAAGGAGATTGCAAAAGCTAATGAGTTGTTGGGTAATCATCGCGCTGTTTTCGGAATAGAAGCCTGCTGGCGAGCAGCTGTTGATGGTAACGCATATAAATTACTTGTTGAAAAAGATTATCATACGATGGGCTATTCTCTTAAGAACGGCAGACAACTATTTCTTAATCCTCCTTCTTTACCCCACAATAATATTAACGATGCAGTTCATGAGCTGATAACTATCGTTAAATCCAAGAAAGGAAAAATACTATTTGGCGAAAACGATTCACTTCACAATTACGGTCGCGTAGTATTGTTGACAAGATATTAATTGCATTGCCTGCAAGTTTTATGATTTCATTTTTAATTGATATCTGTCATTTTTTTCACTTCACTATGGTCTTAAATTTGTTTTATGTTATTTCGGAATTGATCGTTGGGACAGGAGGACAGACATAGCTGTTTAAAAGACAGTAAACTGACTGACCGGAACGCAGAAAAAAAACTGTTACTCCCATCAGGATGATTGCCGGGATAGGCAGGAGGTTGCAGAATAACCGTTGTAATAAACGATACACTGCATCAACCGTTTTGCGGAGCAGGCTGACAAGTTTGCTCCGTTTTTTTGTTCGTCATTCGTTGTTCGTCCCGCAGCCCATGGTTTAAACCATGGGCTGCGGGATACGGTTTAAACCATGGGCTGCGGGATATGGTTAACGCAAAACATGTTGACAAATGAAAAAACGGATAATGATAATATCATAGATAGAGCGCATCATTATCATTACCTATTTGTATAAAAAAGAACCGGCAGACGCCGGTTCCCGGATGCAGCAGTTTTATACCCTTTTGCAAGTACGTTTGTCTGCTTTAATCCTTGCGACACCGGAATTAAATCCATTGTGCCGACTGAAGTAAAATTAGAGTTTCAATAAAATGAATTCAATGTCTGATGTTGTTATTTTAATTGACAATGCTCATATATAAACAGGAGGTCATTAACTTTAAAATTGCAACTCAGAAAGCGAAATTGAATGTGAAAGAACAATGTTGCCTTCAACATCAATAATTTCCATTAAAATATTCGTTCTTTCTTTATTTGTATTAATTGTCAGTAGACCGAAATGATTTTGCATTACGGGGTTACCAATTCGGTTTTTATTTGGTGTTGAAAAATCCCATGTTGAAGACAAGCCGCTTGCAGTAAGGTCATACAAAGGATAACAGTTTTTGGGCTGTATTGAAGATAGTTCAGCGTAATGAACATCACCTGAAACAAAAAATACCCCTGAAGCTTTTGTTTCTTTTATCAGGTCAATCATTCGTTGCTGCTCATGCGGAAAATTCGCCCACGATTCATATCCATTGTATTCAATCCCAAATTGAGTGCTGGAAGCAATGATCCTTATATCTGCTTTCTTTTTTAGTTCATCTCTCAGCCATGCCCATTGCACTTCACCTAGTAAAGTTGAATCACTAGTTGTATGTGGTAAATAATCGCGTTCATAGAAGAAACGCGGGTCGTCATAAATACCTTTTTTAAAAGGAATCAGGTTGTCACGAAAGGTTCTAGTATCGAGTAATATTATTTGTATTGTTTCTTTAGCAGTTTGATAAAAATAAGAAGTGTAAATCCCTTCTCTTTTACGTCTGGGTGAGTTGATTGGTTCATTGAAAAAATCGAGAAATATATTTTTTGATTCTTCTTTCATAGGGTAATGTCTGCCTGCATCGTTTCTGCCGTAATCATGATCGTCCCAGGTGGCAATCACGGGTGTAGTTTTGATTAGCTTTTTAAATCCTTTATTGGCTGAAAGCAGTTTATATTTTTGTCGCATTACCTCCGGATCATCTGTATCTGCATAAATATTATCGCCAAGAAAAATAAACAGGTTAGGTTTTTGTTTGATGATGGTATTAAAAACAGGCAGGGGGTGATCTTCGTGAGCGCACGATCCAAATGCAATACGAAATGTTGATGTTTGTGATTTCGCGTTAAAAGAGATGAATACCAAACATAATAAAAAGTAGAAAAATGATTTCGCTCCAAAAATATGCATTAGATGTTTTTTAATATACGGACATAACATTTAGTTTCCTGCGTTTTGTCCCGGTTGATAGGTGTTGTAACTATTCTTCTTTACATCTTCAGGATAAAACCAGACATCTTTAAATTGCCCGGTGCTAAAACTTTTGAGTTCACCTGTAAAGAAAGGAGAAGAGGGGTCTCCGTTGTTTCCTCCAGTTAACAGAGATTTAGCTCGGATTTTTTCTCCGAATTCAACAGCACATACAAAACTGTTTCCGCTTATACCATATCTTTTTTTCGTTCCGGCAAATGTTCGGCTGTTATATGAAGGAAGCATTCCCCACAACGCAGAAGCATAGGATACAGGATAGCTTAATAAAGAGTCGTTATAAGATCTGGAAAAGGAAGAAGAAGGACGTTGAAGGCGATTTACTTCTCCCCATTCAGTTTGCCATGTTCCATATTGTTTATCAAGATAGCTGACTGTTTGAAGTAATGTAAGCAGCAATTGATGGCCGGGAGTTTCTTTACAAAAACGTTTGACTACTTGTACCTGGTCTTCTTCATTTGTATTAACATAAACTCTGCGTAATTGTGGGCCAAGAAGTTCTGCCCAGTGTATGGCCAGGTTTTGTGCTACAGATGTATCTGAGGCTTTCAAGTTCCAGTTGCGGAGATAATAAATGGGAAGAGCAAGTTGGCTTTTTAATGTATCTAATGCATTTAGCATATCGAATGCATTTAATAAAGCTGGAATCATTTCTTCAAATGCAGAAAGACGAGAATCATATCCGGCAGAGATCATTTCGTCGAGCGTAAACCTTTCCTTTTCATTAAGTGTCCTTATTGCGTTAACTCCTCTGAAATTTTCTCCGTCCGGCGCAGAATAAGAAGGATAATTTTTTTTGTTTGGGCTGTAATTATCGCAGCAGGTAAAGGGTGTTGAATTGCAGTTTTGTATCCATCCGTTTGGTGGATTTTTCACGTTTATTAATTCATTCAGCGCGTGAATTCCCAGCCATTCAGTTTCAGGAGTTGTGCCGTCGACGGGATTATTCCAATTGTATTTAAGAGATCGTTTAGGTACATAGTTGCCATGCCAGTATGCAATATTGCCTTGCCTGTCAGCATAGACAGTATTGTTGGAAGCGTTTGCACATATTGCCATTGTTTTTTCGAAGGATTTAAAGTCGGTTGCCTTTGTTCTCTGCCAGCTTTGAATCAGTCCGTTGATATCACGGTTGTTGGAACGAACACTAATCGGTTTGCCTTCTCTTCTGCTCATAATCGGACCATGATGTGTGAAATAAGTTATGAAGCTTTTTTCTTTGATCGTTCCGGTTTTAGTTACAAACGAAATGGAGATTTTCTTTTCATTCACAGGCTTCCAAGTATTGTTATAGAAATATTCATAACCATTGACTGACTTACGAATCGTTTCGTAATACATATCACTTACATCTACATTATTGCTTGTATGCATCCAGCCGCAATAATCATTGAATCCCTGATAAATAAAGAATTGGCCCCAGGTAACGGCACCGTATACACGAAGACCTTCTTCGCTTGTTATCTGCACTTCGGGTCTGAAATAAAAAGTAGTATGAGGGTTGATGTAAAGCATGGCTTTTGAGGATACAGATTTTGATGGGGCAATAGCAAATCCGTTGGAGCCGTCCTGTTCTTCTTTTTGAGGTTGGATAGCTGCCATTATTTCTTCTTGCGAGAAAGATAAAGAGGCAGATAGCGGCTCTGGGACTTGGTAAAACTTTGCCAGTTCGGACTCTGTGACATCTCCAGTGCTGATGGCGCCTATGCTTCCGTCTGTCCACAGCAGGGGGTACCAGGGTTGGAATTGTGTTAGGAGACGGGGTTTTGTTTGCGGATGTGTATACAGGTAGTAGTTCACCCCATCTGCAAATGCGTTCAGTAATTTTTTCAGCCAGTCGGGAGCCGTTTCATAATCGCGTATAGCTTCAGTGCTATCTATTATCAATCTTATATACAGATCGTTATAGACTTCATTTTCACCCATTATCTCAGCCTTCCTTCCAAGTTTTTCGATGTAGTTCATTTCAACTCTGAGGAAATCATCTTCGCATTGTGCATACATCAGGCCGAATACGGCATCAGCGTCAGATTTACCATATATATGTGGCACGCCATAATTATCGCGTACGATTGTGACTTGCCTGGCCTGATTTGTCCATTGGAGGATTTGTTTATTATTTATCTGCTGAGAGATTGATAAATGTGAATGAAGTAAAAGACTGATTAAGCCAATCAGTTTAATATTTAAAAAGAAAATTCTTTCAGCATATTCAAACCGTTTTGGCGTGCTTAGGGTAATAGGCATAACATCACTTTGATCATTAGCTTTTAAAGATAATGAAACCGGCCATATCTCCCTTCTCACATCTTTTGATCTTAACTAAGATTGAGTTTAGATTTGTAGAAATAAACTAACCCTCCCCCCATATATTAAAACTTTGGGCCGCACCAGTATTTTTATCTGTTACAGTGAGTTTCCCTTTTATGTCAAGGCACCCCCCTTCCAGAGGGCAATTGGGGTCTTGGGTATAATTAGCGTTTATTTGAACCCGATATTTTGCATTCTGATACGTTTGAACAATTTTTTTAGGACAGTTTTCGCAGTAATTGGTAATTGGCAACGCTTCAAATCTACCGTTGATTAACATATAAGCCACATCCGTGGCCATCAGAATATTATAATTTCTTGATCGCGTATTTACAGTTCTGAGATTCATGGTTTCTGTTGCAAGAGCCATCGCGTATTTTTCCGGGAGTTGGGCTACTGTGTATTCGCGTACATTTATTGAGGCCTTCTGCTTTTTATCTTTACTAGGAATATAAGGCGCACTGATAAATGAGAAAAAGAATAACGAAGAAATTAAAATCAATTGTTGATAATTTATCTGAAAGAGTTTCATCTGTTTTTATTTTGAATCAAATGTAAAAAAAATACCTGTTCATTATTGAAAGGGTTTAGTTAGCCTTTTACGAATTTGTAGACATGAATATGATTGAACATCTGTGATAAAAAAAAGTCCTTCAACACCAAAAAGGTGTGAAGGACTTTGGTACTTACAAACAAACCCGACGTTTACTCGGCGGAAGCTCCGCTTTGAATTTCTTTGATTTTCGCCCGGATTTTGCCTTCTATTTCTGCAGATAATTCGGGGTTATCCAGCATTAGCTGTTTTACTGAGTCGCGACCTTGTCCGAGTTTATCACTGTTATAGCTATACCAGCTTCCACTTTTCTGAATAATACCAAGATCTGCGCCCATGTCGACGATTTCTCCGGCTTTGCTGATCCCTTCTCCGAAAATGATATCGAACTCAGCAGCGCGGAAAGGAGGCGCAACTTTATTCTTTACAATTTTCACTTTTACGCGGTTGCCGATTGCTTCATCACCATCTTTGATCTGGCTCATGCGACGGATATCCATAC
>JBKDJT010000257.1:0-5487 GCA_046345435.1 Bacteroidota bacterium | reverse complement strand
AATCTTTGATAAGTCTGCTTCTCCCTTTGGGAAATAGAGATGAACAAAATGATCTGAAAAAAGCATATTGTTTATTCCGGGAAATGCAGCCGCAACTTGCTTTAAAGCTTCTAAATCTGATGCAGAGAGCTCAACAACATCTTCCTGTACAAGCACATCATGAACCGGTCCGGAAATCATGAGTTGTCCGAGTTTTAATATTGCCACATGCGTACAAACTTTCTCAACCTCATCAAGCAAATGACTTGCCATGATAACGGTATGACCCTTGCGACTCAGTTCTTGTATCAACTCGCGTATTTCAGCAATACCGACAGGGTCGAGTCCGTTTGTGGGCTCATCAAATACAAGCACACGAGGACGACCCAGTAATGCAGCAGCTATGGCAAGGCGCTGTTTCATTCCCAGACTAAAGCTGCTGAATTTTTTGGCTTTAACAGTGTATAGATTTACTTTTTGTAAGGCCTGATCAATCTCTTCTTTTGATCCACGACCACTGATACTTTGCGTGATGCGTAAATTATCTTCGGCAGACAAATAATGATAAAAGTTAGGCGTTTCCAGCAATGTTCCAATTTGTTTTCGGTGATGATGATCCTGCGAATTGCCAAACCATTCAAAACTTCCTTTGTCAGCAGATAAAACATCAAGCAGAATACTCAGCAAGGTTGTTTTGCCACTTCCATTCGGTCCTAATATGCCATATACAGAGCCTTCAGGTACCGAGAATGAAACTCCCTTTAGGGCTCTCACAGAACCGTAGGATTTTTCAAGCTCGTTTACATTAAGAATTGACATAGTTAAAGTTTAATCATTTAAATTTAGTTACGTAAAGGCTTTCCTCCTTTGAGTACGCTTTGAATTCGCTCTAGTGTTTTCTTTTCTCCGGTCAAACTTAAAAAGGCTTCTCTTTCCAAATCAAGCAAATATTGTTCACTCACAAGAGTAGGTGCACTAAGATCGCCACCACACATCACATAAGCAAGTTTTTTAGCAACGAGTACATCGTGCTCAGTTGCATAACCTGCCCGCCACATTCCGTGAGCACCGGCATACAACGCACCCAGTGCAGATTGCCCCAACACGCGAACATCATTCCTTTTTACAGGAGAAACATATCCCTGATCAAACAGGTCGACCACCTTTTGTTTTGCGTCTGCTATTCTGCGTAAATGATTCATCACAACATGGTCGGTTCCTTTTCTAAACACCCCTATTTCAAATCCTTCGTGGGCAGAGGTTGCAACTTTTGCAGTAGCAATATTCAAAAAACGATTTTTCAAGGTTATTGTTTCCGGTTCGTCTTCATGCATTTCATCTGCAGCTCTCAAGACAAACTCTTTGGTTCCCCCTCCTCCGGGTATCAGTCCAACACCAAGCTCAACCAACCCGATATAGGTTTCGGCTGCGGGCATACATGCGTCGGCATGCAAACTCAACTCGCAACCACCACCCAGCGTTAAACCGTGTGGCGCAAGCACAACAGGTATAGAGGAATAACGGAGACGCATAACCGTATTCTGGAACATCCGTATGGCCAGATCAAGTTCGTCATATTCCTGCTCAATAGCCAGCATAAAAATCATGCCCACATTGGCGCCTGCTGTAAAATTTGGACCTTCATTTGCAATCACCAGTCCTTTGAATTTTTCCTCTGCCAATGCTATAGATTTTGTGATACCTTCCAGCACTTCACCACCAATGCTGTTCATTTTCGTACTCCATTCCAGACCCAATACATCATCGCCCAGATCATATGCGCGGCAGGCGCTGTTTTTCCAAACGAGTTGCTTTTCGCGGTGTTTCATGATAAGAAACGATTCTGAACCGGGCAGTGTTTTGTAGGAACGAGATGAAGGATCATAACAAAGACGCTTCCCGTTTTCCACTTTATAGAAGGAAGTGTTGCCGGCGGCAAACATTTCATCAATCCATGCAGGCACGGCAAATCCATCTTTCTTCATTGCCTCTGTAACTTGTGCAGCACCAAATAAATCCCAGCTTTCAAAAGCACCGATCTCCCAGCCAAAACCGGCCATCATTGCATCATCTACTCGATATATTTCATCACTGATTTCTGGAATGCGATGCGCGATGTAGGAAAAGAGTCCGTAATGAAAAGCGCGATAAAAGTCCCCGGCCTTATCTTTTGCTTTTATCAGCATCACGAGACGCTCTTTCAAATCTTCAACAGGTTTAGCTGCTTCCAGAGAAGCAAACTTTGGTTTACGACGCGGCTGGTAAGTCATGGAAGAAAGATCCAGTGTAAGAATTTCTTTTTGCCCCTCTGCTGATTTTGTTTTTTTGAAGAATCCCTCACCGGATTTATCACCCAATTTGTTTGATTGAACCATCTGATCCAGCCATTCCGGAATAGAAAAAATATGTTTTGTTTCGTCGGCCGGACAATTATCCGCTACTCCTTTTGCTACTTTCACCAAAGTGTCAATACCAACAACATCAGCGGTACGAAAAGTGGCAGATTTAGGACGTCCGATTAATGTGCCTGTCAATGCATCTATTTCATCAATGCCCAGCTGAAGTTTTTCCATCAGCTGAAAGATATACATCATACTGAATACGCCCACTCTGTTAGCAATGAATGCGGGAGTGTCTTTACACAACACCGTTGTTTTACCCAATATTAAATCGCCATAATGCAAAAGAAAATTTACAACGGAAGGATCTGTATGATTGGTAGGAATGATTTCTAATAAGCGGAGATAACGAGGTGGGTTGAAGAAATGCGTTCCGCAAAAATGTTTTTTGAAATCTTCACTGCGGCCTTCTGCCATCAAATGAATGGGTATGCCGGAGGTGTTAGATGTTACCAGCGTACCGGGCTTCCTGTATTGTTCTACCTGTGCCCATAACTGGTTTTTAATATCCAGTCTTTCTACAACTACTTCAATAATCCAATCGCAGCCGGCAATTTCTTTCAAGTTGTCTTCAAAATTGCCGGTTGTGATTTTTTTAATCGTGTCTTTTGTATATAACGGAGAAGGATTCGATTTTACAGCAGCAGCGAGAGCATCATTGACGAGTTTGTTTTTTAATGTAGGGGTGGATGTTTTGCCTTCCGGAATTTCTGCAGAACGATCCAACAACAATACAGGCACACCCGCTCCTGCAAAATGACAAGCGATACGGGAACCCATAACTCCCGAACCCAATACGGCCACCCGGCGAATGATACGGTTCATAGACTTTTAATTTTGAGTGCTGTTTTTTCTAAAGAATAACAGCCTTTAACAATCGTTAAAAATTAATAGTTAGCAATGCAACTAATTCCAATCGAAGTTAGGATTTTTATGCGGGCGGGAGAGATTTACCGCAAAGTAATTGATTGGATTATGATTAAAAACGGGACAAATGATTGATGAAGAAAAGCGCTTTAATCTTGGACCGGTTTGACTGTATAGCCGGCTTTTCGAAGAAGGCTGATCACCCCTTCATTTCCTCCCAGATGGGCTGCACCAACTGCAAAGAAACAAGTACCCTTTTGCAGGGCAGCCTGCATCACCGGAATCCAGTTTCGGTTACGGCTATGGAGAAAAAGTTCTTCGTTGCCCAAACTTGAAGGCGATTCAATGGTGAATCTATATAATGCTTCAACGTCTTTCTGTTTATATAAATCAATCATCTTCTCTAGTTCATTATTTTGTTTTTTTGCGTCATCTATCATTTCTAAAATTAATGCCGCTTCCTGCTCATCCGGTATAGAATCAAATACGAGCATCTGAGCTTCTATACTTTCAAGTCCCAGGATATCTTTTTTACGATCCTTTGCCATACTCATGAACTCTGTTTCGTAGGATGCCATCTCTTTACAAGGAAGCAGTTTCTGATACAGCAAACTCATCACCATCATCGGTTTATATCCGTTGATAGCAGCAACTGACATGCCTACTTTTTCTTTGAAAAACTGATCCAGTTTCAGGTATCCTTCCTCGCTAAAAATAGATTTCAGGGTTGTGCCCTTCGGAAGTTGCATCACCTTCATCAATTGAAGTTGCAGTTTCGGATCATCCATATCCAATTCCAGAAATACCTGATCCGCATTCTTCCATTTGTTTCGAGTACTTTCTGTCATAGTGAAATCATCCTTGCAAATCATATGTATCGTTCCAAACAGATAAGAGGGTTGCTTCAGTCCTTTCCCGCTGATTTCCCACAATAAAGAATTGGGACTCGCGGATTGTGCTGAACTATGATGGGCACTAATAATTATAAAGCCTGTAAGAAACAGAATGAGTTTATTCATCATTGACAGTTTATGATTAAAATTTCAATTTTTAAGATTTTCACCCTCCTCACTTAATTCATTCATCATATTTTTTAATTTCTCTATATGGCGTCCGTATAGTTTCCGGATATACCATTTTGTAAAAAAGAATATAGGAATACAAATTAGCAGAGAGGCTACCAGAATCACGAAAGAAGTAATCAGTAATAAAGAATTATCCCGGGAGAATTCTACGGGATTTGAATAGGTGTATCCTATCCAAAAAGAACCAAGAGCTGCTATCGGAATAAGAAGGAGCCCGGACCACAAGTAGAAACGCAATAAATTTTCCAGAGTGTTGAGCTGTTTCTGCAGACTAGAGCGCACTTCGGAGGCAGGTTGTTCCATCCGGCTCAATAAGCGATATTTGATTCCAAAATAAACCAGATAAATTATCTCTATGCCAATGATGAACCATTGCAGCTCCGGCATGAGCTTATCATATCGAATCACAGCATACACATAAATCAGTACCATCAATGCCAGTTCAATTATTAAATTTCGTTTCATCTTTCCAATAGCCGATTTGGACTGTCTTCGCAAGATTTGCCGGATCTCCTCTCCGGAAACTTCTTTTTCCGAAGGCAGGGGTTTATTCCAAATCTCTTTCAGTGATTCAAGTTCCATATTCAAAACTTTTTGTTTGTTGTCTTAATTTTTCTTTGATGCGGTTCATCTTCACACGTAGTGCCCCCGAACTGATGCCCATGATTTCTTCCATTTCATCGTAACTTTTTTCTTCGAGGTACAGCATTACCAGAGCTCGTTCAACTTCGGTAAGACGCGCTATTGCCTGATGCAAAAACCGAATTTTTTCTTCCTCAACATATTCCTGTTTTTCTTCTGATGCATCATATGGAATCATTTCAGGGTAGGAAACCGGAACGCTTCGCTTATTTTTTCGAATGGAGGTTAATGCCGTATTCAGAGCGATACGATACATCCAGGTGCTGAACTTGGCATCTCCCCGAAAGCTGCTGTACGATTTCCAAAGCTGAAGTACCATTTCCTGAAACAGATCTTCCCGATCGGCAGCATTGTTTTCATAAAGGCGGCATACTTTATGTAAAAGGCCTTGATGGGATTTTACCAGTTGCAAAAACTCCTGCTGTAAATGATTCGCTGCCAAACCTGATTGTTTATACTGATAGAATTAGTATCGTAGTTTACGGAAATGTTACAGAGAGGGGTAAGTTATATGT
>JBKDJT010000256.1:0-4809 GCA_046345435.1 Bacteroidota bacterium | reverse complement strand
GCTTAAATGCGCTTCTAAAGGAGGATATCCAAAACCTTCATAGAGAGAAGGAAAGACAAACACTTTCGCTGCAGAATACAATGCAGGAAGCTCTTCATCAGCTACCGGGCCCGTAAACAATACTCTTTTTTTTAATGCGATATTTTTATCTAAATACAATTTTGTTTCGTAATCCTCGGTCAAAAACCCGGTCTCCTTCCCCACAACAACAAGTTTTAGCTGAGAAAAATCATTCATGATTTTTTCAAATGCCTTAAGCAATGTAATCAGGTTTTTATGCGGTTTTAGATTACCTACAAAAAGCACATAAGGGAAATCGATATTATAATTTCTAAGCACCTGCTGCAGATCCTGCTCCGTATATTTTTTTTCATAAAATATTTGATCAGTCTCATTGAGTATAACTTCTAGTTTATCTTCTACATCAAAAAACGACAGCAACTCATTTTTAGAGAATTGTGAAACAGTGATGATTCTGTTAGACATCCTGCATGCAGCAGAGAAAAAAATCCTTGCATACCATTTTTTAAAAAACCCAAGCTGATCTTTAAAGCGAAGATGATACAAATCATGAATGGTAACCCATCGTTTTTTTGCTCTAACCGGCAAGAAGGGCACATTGTAATGAGGCGACCAGAAAACATCACAGTCAGGAACGACAAAGGGATATAATACTTGTTCCCATAAACTATAAATAGGCGAATTAAATTCTATTTGTCTGACTTCTTTCAATTCATCAATTCCACCTTTTGGGACAAGCAGGATCAGTTCATAGGCATCATCACAGAGCAGCGAATTAACCTGATGACGAATATATCTGCCAATACCCGAATGCCTGTACATTCTGGCATCCAGACACAATGTGATCCTTTTTCCACTTCTCTCCTGCAATTGATTTTTCATATATTGCATCTCAATGGAGAAATCATTTTTACTCCAATTAGCGCTAAGGTAATGTCATATTCAGAAAAATTAAAAATTGCTGTTGTACACGACTGGTTTGACAAATATGCTGGTTCCGAACGTGTGGTTGAACAAATCCTTCATGTTTTCCCCCAGGCAGATCTGTTCTCTCTTGTTGATTTTCTGAAGCCGGAAGACCGCGGATTTCTTCAAGGAAAAACTGCCAAAACAACATTTATCCAAAAACTGCCCTTTGCAAGAAAAGGTTTCAGAAGGTACCTGCCTTTTTTCCCAATGGCAATTGAACAATTAGACCTCAAGGGTTATGATCTAATTCTTTCCTCTTCTCATGCAGTTGCAAAAGGCATCCTTACCAATCCCGACCAGCTGCATATCTGCTATTGCCACTCTCCTGTTCGTTATGCGTGGGATCTTTATCACACTTATATCAGAGAAGCAGGTTACAGGAAAGGACTGAAAAGTTTTTTCGTAAAAATGGTTCTACATTATTTACGAATCTGGGATCAAACTAGTAGCTCCAGAGTAAATTACTTTATTGCCAATTCAAACCATGTGAAAAAACGCATCCGTAATATATATCAACGTGATGCTACTGTTATTTACCCTCCGGTTAACACCGCATCATTTTATTGTAAAGAAAAAAAAGAAGACTATTATTTTACTGCCGCACGAATGGTTTCCTACAAAAGACTCGATCTGCTTGCTGAAGCATTCAGTCTGATGCCCGATAAGCGGCTCTTGATTGCAGGGAAGGGAGAGGAATTAAAGAAAATTAAGAAGAAGGCCAGTAGCAACGTTACCATTCTCAACCACCTGAGCCAGTCCGACTTGATACAGTATATCCAGCAGGCAAAAGCGTTTGTTTATGCAGCAGAAGAAGATTTCGGTATTGTGATGGCAGAAGCGCAGGCAGCCGGCACTCCGGTAATTGCTTTCAGGAAAGGAGGTGCTTCAGAAATTGTTTCTGACGGAGAAAGCGGTATACTTTTTCCCGAGCAAACAACGGATTCAATTATTGAAGCCATCAAAAAATTTGAATCTGCTTCTTTTGATCCGGGTGGTATCAGCAAACGGGCAGAAGATTTTTCCGTTTTAAAATTTAGGGAAGAATACTTCAACTATGTAGAAAACTGTTGTGCTGAATTTTTTAATTTGCAGAAGTAAAGCGGTTTTCTTTTTCTTTTAAACTGTAATGTCATTTCCTCTACATCATCATCCATATTATCCGGATCTGTAGAATACCTGAAAGGAGTAGGTCCTTTAAGGGCTGATTTGCTCAATAAAGAACTGCAAATTTTTACATTGAAAGACTTGCTGGAGCATATCCCCTTCAGGCATATTGATAAAAGCAAAAGAGCGTACATATCCGAACTGACCCCCCAAACGGATACTGCATTGTTGCATGGTGTTTTGCAGTTTATAGAGATCATTGGCAAAAATGCATCGAGAAGACTGCAGGCACAACTCAGAGATGAAAGTGGTACGATGACCTTAACCTGGTTTCAGGGTGTTACATGGGTTCAGAAAAGATTAAAAGCCGGAGAAAAGTATGTGGTTTTCGGCAAAGTGAGTTTCTTCATGGGTCAGCCACAGATCGTTCATCCGGAAATAGAATTGCTGACTTCGGAAAACGGACTAGCGCCCGGCTGGGAACCTGTTTATCCATCTACAGAAAAGCTGAAAGCAAAAGGATTGAACGGAAGATCCATCGGAAAATTAACAGCTAATTTGCTTCAGCAACTCGGACCATCTGATATTCAAGAAAACCTGCCCGTATCACTGCTTCAATCCAAAAGTTTCCCATCTAGATACGAAGCTTTTAATACAGTTCATTTTCCTGCAAGCATGGAGCAGTATCAGCATGCAGTGAAAAGATTAAAGTTTGAAGAACTTTTTTTCAGCCAGCTTCGTTTAGCGATGATCAGAAGCAAACGACATCGTTTTACGAAAGGACAGGTGTTTAATCAGGTAGGCGACTATTTTCATACGTTTTATGAAAAGCATTTGCCTTTTCCTCTTACAAATGCACAAAAACGCGTTGTGAAAGAAATCCGGCAGGATACGGCAAGAGGAATACAAATGAATCGATTGTTACAGGGAGATGTAGGAAGCGGAAAAACGATTGTTGCATTGCTGGTGATGCTCATTGCAGCCGACAACGGATTTCAAAGCTGTATGATGGCTCCAACTGAAATTCTTGCGCAGCAACATTATGCGAATATCAGTCGATTACTAAAAGATATGCCTATCGAAGTACACCTTCTAACAGGCTCAACAAAAAAATCAGAACGTACCAAATTATTGCAGGAAGTAAGCGAAGGCAAAACACATATTCTTATTGGTACACATGCATTGATTGAAGATCCGGTACAGTTTAAAAACCTCGGACTGGCAATTATTGATGAACAGCATCGCTTTGGTGTGGCACAACGGGCAAAGCTTCAGAAAAAAAACAGTATCCCACCACATGTACTGGTGATGACTGCCACGCCCATACCACGCACGATGGCCATGACTGCCTACGGAGATCTCGATTGCAGCATCATGGATGAATTGCCACCCGGTAGAAAACCGGTTACTACAGTCCATCGTACAGATGCATCAAGACCCGCTGTGATGGATTTCGTGAAAAAAGAAATTGCGAATGGCAGACAAGCTTATTTCATCTACCCTTTGATTGAAGAAAGTGCGAAAGTAGATTTTGAAAACTTGATGAAAGGTTATGAGGAAGTAAAAGCATTTTTCCCAGAACCATCTTATTATATCAGCATGGTGCATGGCAAACAAACTCCGGAAGTGAAAGAAAACAACATGCATCGTTTTAAAACCGGTGATACACAGATCATGGTTGCCACAACGGTGATTGAAGTAGGCGTGGATGTACCCAATGCTTCGGTGATGGTGATTGAGAGCGCGGACAGGTTTGGTTTGTCACAGCTGCATCAGTTGAGAGGACGGGTGGGAAGAGGAAGTGAACAAAGCTTTTGCATTCTGCTTACAGGAAATCAGTTAAGTAAAGACAGCAGAGAAAGGCTTCAAACCATGTGTGCAACTAACGATGGATTTCTGATTGCAGAGAAAGATCTTGAACTCAGAGGACCAGGAGACATAGAAGGCACAAGACAAAGCGGAGCTTTTCAATTCAAAATAGCAGATATTGTACAGGATAAGGATATACTGGATGAAGCTGCAAAATATGCCGAACGACTGGTTGATGCAGACCCCGAACTTCAATTAGAGGAACACAAAATGATCAAAGCATTTATGCTGTCCAAACAAGGAAAAACCGAATGGGGTAAAATTGCATAGATGACATGTTCTTCATAGGACAAAATCAAATTTCATCAGCATTACATCATTAATTACAACCTGATTATTTTTACTTGTCTTTTTTGTGTTTTCCCGTATGAAAATATATAAATACCGGGTGATAGTGCTGAAAGAAGAATCTTATTTGCACCACTTCTTAACAAACCAGATTGGATTACTACCCCGGAAATATCTGTAATTGTATAATTCTCGTTTAAGCTACCTGTATAATCTACCGTGATTTGATTGCTTGCAGGATTGGGATAGATGCGGCTTACATTAGCCGGATTCATTTCACTTAAAGACGAGCTTTGAACATATGAAGAAAGATAAGATGATAAATTCAAACGATGAAGTCGGGGCGGTATCGTTACCCCAAACTGGGAAAATCGTTCATTGGTAATTAGATATTGCAAAGGAGATTCTTCTGTGATCGCCTCCACTTGATGTAATGGAATATTTAGGTTAATCTTTCGCTTATTACCTCCAAAGAAATCACGCTGTTTAAAGTCATAAAGCAAATAAACAAATGGCTGTAGCTGGGCACTGTACCCAGAGAGTAAAATAAGTCTGTAT
>JBKDJT010000255.1:0-4277 GCA_046345435.1 Bacteroidota bacterium | reverse complement strand
GGGTAAACCGGCGACTTGAAAATAATGGAGACAGGGAAATTGGACAAAGGGTTCTTGAAACCTGTATTTCTAAGCTGAGAAAAGGAGATTTTGAGCACTCCAGAAGGGATGAGGAGATAAAAAAAGGTCAAAGTATGTTTCCGGTTGTTGTGATAGATAAAAAATATTATCGTTGGGATCCCGCATTGAAAGAGTTTCCAATATTCGGCAGTCTTGACGAAGATGAACGGTTTACGCTTCCATTTTTGGTTGGCATACTTGAGCGCTATAAGTCCATTCCTTCTGTTTTAAAGATCCTTGAAGAACTTCCGGGTATTTTCAATGTTGATAAAAAAGATATGGAAAGCAGCTCTGCCATCATTCATGGTGGTGCGATGATGTACGATAATAACAATGATCGTTTTCAGGAAGCTCTTATTCAATGTGTGATTAAAATTCTTTCACATATAAGTATGGGAGACTGGATTGAATTCAACTATTCAAAAGTGCATGAAAATCGCCAAATCACTTCTTTACATGAGGTTGCTCCACTCCAAATCCGTCTTTACGAGAACTATTATTATTTAATTGCAACGGATAAAAAACAAAAAAAAGTTTTACAATTTAGAGTAGATCAGATTCACCGCCTGCGGGTAGATTTGGCGAATCAAGATGATGAAGTGTTTCAAAATAAATTTAACCGTAAGGAACTGGAGCACGCGCTTGATTTAAAATCTCGCTTCAATAATACACTTGGAGTATGGATACATCATGCTAATGATTCCCTGCACGAAATAGATATAGAATTTACTGATTGGGCTGCCTCTTATATACGGCATCTCAAGTTTCATCCCAGTCAGCAGGTCATTAGCGAGGATGAACAGTCTAATAAGATTGTAATTCGTTTCAAGCTTCTGATGAGCCCGGAATCAAACTCTGACGAGGAAACAGATGACAAAAGTGTGTATAAAGAAAAAAGCAGAAATTTTGAATTGTCTTTTTTGCTGGGAAGGTTTCGTGGTTTCGCGAAAGTGCTATCTGTTAGGCCGGCATGATGCAAAACAGAAAAATGATTTGCAACTATTTTAAAATTGACACATGAGAATTAAAAAATTATCCAGAACAAAAATAGAACTCTTCGTAGAGTGCCCGCATTGCTTTTATCTTGATCAGGTAAGAAAAATCAAGAGACCTGATCCGTATCCCTATTCCCTGAATAATGCCGTTGATGGCCTATTGAAAAAAGAAATGGATACTTACCGCGCCACGCAACAATCGCACCCGATCCATGCCGCTTTGGGACTTGTACCTTGCAACCATCCTAAAATGGATGACTGGAGAGAGCCCAAACACAAAGGAGTTGAGTATCATCACCCACGCCACAATTGTATTTATCGGGGCGGTATAGACGATTTGTGGGTAAAACCAAAATCGAACCTCCACTTTGTAGTAGACTATAAATGCACAGCCAAAACCGAAAAGGTCGTTAAGCTGCCCTACTGGGCAGATGCCTATCGCCGCCAGATGGAGGTGTATCAGTGGCTGCTTCGAAAAAATGGATTGAAAGTATCAGACACCGCCTATTTTCTGTATTGTACCGGCGATGTAAATGCGCCGAATTTCAGTAGCACCCTTTCTTTTCACATGGAATTAATTCCTTATAATGGCAGTGATCGTTGGGTAGACGGCACACTGAAAGAAATGCAGCTTTGTCTTAACCTATCAAAGCCGCCGGCACCTTCAAAGAATTGTGACTGGTGTAAATATCGAAATGCATAAGCTTAAAAGAAAATATACATGAACTCTGTTATTAGTACGAGCACCTGTCCTCGCTGTGCCGGGGAGGCATATACTGAATTTTACTACAACTCGGGAGAGGAAGAAACCTCATGCAAGTTCTGCGGCTATCGGTATCAGGGCAGGTATCAGCGGGACGAGAACGGAAAGCTGGTAACAGCTGACGGCACAAATGATTACCGTTTCGAAAATCTGATATGGACCGAGAAAAAAGTGGAGCCTTATGCCTGCTTTCACCTGAAGTTTAAAAAAAGAAGAGCGACGCAGTGTGGCAGCCTCGAAAACGAAGAAGCGATTGCTGCGTTTAAATCAGAAGTAGATGAGAGAATGAAGGAAATTGAAAGAGCCTTCATCAGCCGGTATGATGAAGAAACAAAAGAAGTGTTGGTGGAGGAGTTGGTGATGGTTGTTGATAGAAAACGATAAATGTAAAATCTTTGTCTGAATGTTTTGACGGAAGAAAGAAGTCAAAATAATAGATCATCTTACTCAAACCTTCTCTATTAAAAAATTAGAAAGCCTAATTTTATTTAAATTTTTATCGTAATATTGCAATATATCAATCTTAATATGGGAGTAACCAAGACCGAACATTTTACTGACAAGCAAAACGACATCGCCGTAATGCTTAAGGCGTTTGGTCACCCTGCAAGGGTTGCAATTATTGAATACCTGATGAAGGTGAATACCTGTATTTGTGGCGATATTGTTAACGAACTGCCACTGGCGCAACCTACTGTTTCGCAACACCTGAAAGAGTTAAAAAATGCCGGACTGATAAAAGGAAGCATTGAAGGTGCCTCCGTTTGTTATTGCATTGATGAAAAAGCCATTCATAAATTACAACATTATTTTGCCGGCATATCAAATAAAATAACTACTAAAAATAAATGTTGCTGATGAAAACCTTTTTTATAAAATACAAGAAACCGATTATTATTACCACGTCCGTGGTTGTGCTTCAACTCATATTCGGTTTTGATCCGAAATTTTCCATCATTAATATTATTTGGCTATTCGTATGACAGATAAAAAGAAAGTACTGGTGCTTTGCACAGGGAATAGTTGCAGAAGTCAGATTGCAGAAGGCTATCTGCGTTTTTTCGCAGGAAACAAAGCAGATATTTACAGCGCAGGTGTTGAAACGCATGGTGTTAATCCCAAAGCTATTCTGATTATGAGAGAAGACGGGATAGACATTTCGAGACATACTTCGAATAATATTGAAGAATATCGCGCCCTTGAATTTGATTTTGTGATTACAGTTTGTGACAACGCCAAAGAAAGGTGCCCATATTTCCCCGCAAAAGCAAAAATATTTCATTACAACTTTCCCGATCCTGCCAAGGCTACGGGTACAGAAGCAGAAGTGTTAAACGAATTCAGAAGGGTAAGGGAATTAATAAAAGATTACTGTAATAAATTCGTTACTGAAAACCTTCAGTAAATCAGCAATGATCACATCCAGGTTTTAAGAATGGAATGTTGGTTTTTGGTGATGATAACTATATACTCCCTCGTCAGTACTTAAACAGTACACAGTGTTTATTATCCTTTCTAAATCTTTTTTTAAAGGGTAATGCCAAATATTCTTCTAAACTTCTTTCTCCCTAAAATAATCATCAAATTATCCTATCTTAATTGTGTGAAGGCTTATACCATAAAATCACTGAGTGATCAGGCTCTCCTGTTACAATGGGATGATGAGGATGTAATTTCAGTTCATCAACACGTGATGGCATATCACAATCATCTAAGAAAAAATTCTTTTATAGGATATATTGAATCAGTTCCAGCATATACATCGCTCGCTGTTTATTATGACGTGTTTAAAATTAGGGAAAGCCACCCTTCTGCAAAGGAATTTGTAATAGAGCAACTGATGAGCATACATTTCACCGACTTAAAAACACAAACGGGAAAGCTCTTTACAATACCTGTACATTACGGAGGAGCTGATGGTCCTGATCTCGAAGAAGTGGCAAAAACAAATGGCATCAGTTCAGAAGAGTTAATTCGTTTGCACACATCAACAGAGTATCATGTATATATGATCGGATTCATGCCCGGCTTCCCATATCTGGGATTTACACATGAAAAATTACGGGCTCAAAGAAAAAAATCGCCCCAGTTAAAAGTACCGGCAGGAAGTGTGGCATTGGCAGGTAATCAAACCGGCATCTATCCCGCATCTGTTCCCGGAGGCTGGCAAATAATTGGCAGAACAACAATGCATTTATTTGATGCGGATCAGCAACAACCTTGTTTGTTACAAACCGGTGATCGTGTAAAATTTATTGCAGCAACATGAAATGCCAATAAAGAAAATTTAATACCAGCTAGGATGATTATTTAGGCTATTCTATATGACAATTAAAAAATAATAACAAAGAGCATATGAAAATCCTGAAACCTGGCATATTATCTACTTTACAGGATGCGGGACGGTATGGTTATCGTGCATTCGGTATTGGTCCGGGAGGTGTAATGGATGTTTTTGC
>JBKDJT010000254.1:0-10204 GCA_046345435.1 Bacteroidota bacterium | reverse complement strand
TCGTATCTGATTTCTGTTGAACATACGATGTTGAATCGCTGGAAATAATTTTTAGAAACAATTGGATTTTTACAAAAAACATATATTTGCCTAAATATAAATTTAGACAAGGCTAAATATATTTATTGTGAAATCATTTTTTGTATTTATTTGTAGTGCTTTCTTCTTTTATTCTGCAAAATCATCTCATGTTTATGCTGAGAAAAAAATATTTATAGATACAACTCCTTTCATCAATCTGCAATACGAATCGGACACCTTACAGGATATTGTAGTAAGCGGTAATTTCAGGACGATTAAAAAAAGCAATTCACTTATTCCAATTGAGTCTTATTCTGCTGCTTTTTTAAAACGTCAAATTGAGCCTGATATCTGGTCCTCTTTGTCAAGAGTAAATGGGGTGTTACCTCAGACGAGCTGCCAGGTTTGTTTTACAAGTTCATTTCGATTAAATGGTCTTGATGGACCATATACATTGGTCTTAATAGATGGCATGCCTATTGTAAGCTCACTCTCTTCTGTCTATGGATTGACAGGATTGCCGCAATCATTGATCAAAAGAATTGAAGTGATTAAAGGTCCTGCTTCAGCATTATATGGCAGTGAAGCTGTAGCGGGAGTTATCAATTTGATTACAAAAGATCCCGGAAAAAAAACGGAGCTTTCTCTTGTACATACTTCAAGTTCATATCTCGAGAGAACAACCGACATTGGTCTGAATTTTAAAATTGGAAAAGCAGCATCATTACTGGGGCTGCATCATTTTATGATGGACAAAAGATGGGATATTAATGATGATGGCTTTACAGATATACCTCTTCAGCATAGAATTTCTTTGTTTAATAAATTGAATTTTGAGAGAAGGTCGGGATTGCCTGCCATGTTTGCATGGAGATATTTTTACGAAGACAGATGGGGCGGTGAAATCAATTGGCAAAAGAAATACAGAGGTGGAGAGGATGTTTACGGAGAAAGTATTTTCACGAACAGGTTTGAAGGGATAGGTCGTTACGGTTGGAAGATAGCAGATCGACTAATCGAAGCAGATTTCTCATACAATTATCACAAACAGGATTCGTATTATGGCAATGTTTCTTATGACGCAAGCCAGCATACCACATTTGGTCAATTACGCACAGAATGGGTTAAGAAGAAAATGCGAATTCTTTCTGGAATCCCGTTTAGAATGATTCGGTACGATGATAATACACCAGCAACCGCTTCGGCACAAACAGGTGCGACTGCTCCTTCTACTTCAATTTCATCGGGGATATTTTCGCAACTTGAATGGGACGCAGGAAAGAAAATGAGTTTTCTGGGTGGAATGAGGCTTGAGTTTCACAATGTACACCGACCGGTTATTTCTCATAGGTTTGGATTTAAATATACACCGGCAGAGAACCATGTTTTTCGTTTTTCATCAGGCAATGGTTTCAGGTTAGTTAATTTATTTACCGAAGAACATGCTGCATTAACAGGATCCCGTACCATTGTTATTACAGAAAGTATAAGGCCGGAATTGAGTACAAATTATCATCTTAATTATACCAACTTTCAAAATTTAGGGAGTGCTTTGCTTTCAATTGATGCAGGACTTTTTTATACGCGGTTTACAAATAGAATTTTACCTGATTTTGATACCAATCCTAATCTGATCATTTACTCTAATCTCGATGGTGTTGCCGTATCACGAGGTTTATCTTTTCAGATCGATTATAACTTAGGAGATTTATTCAGATGGAATACGGGTTTTACATGGATGGATGTTTTTCAAAGAGAGAAAGAAAAAGAGAAAACAAATATCATTTATACGCCTCCTTTTTCAGCAACTTATGGCATAGGAGGTTCATTATTTAAAAAGAAGATAGAATTGGATATAACCGGGACTACTACATCTCCTATGCGCTTACCTGTTTTGGAAGATGATTTCAGGCCTGAATATTCCCCTTGGTATACTTTGCTGCATTTGCAAATTTCTTTACAGCTTAATCAAAATTTGGGCTTTAAAGCAGGTGTGAGAAACTTGTTGAATTTTCTGCCAATACATCCGATAATGCGTCCGTTTGATCCTTTCGATCGTGCTGCAGATAACCCTGTTACAAATCCAAACGGATATACATTTGATACATCATACAGTTATGCGCCATTGATGTCAAGGAGACTAGTATTCTCTCTCTCATACAGGTTATCTAAAAAATAAATTACATTCTTTCGGGCACCGCAATACCTAACATATTCATTCCTGAAGCGATGATCGTAGATGTAAAGCTGCAGATACGCAGGCGCAACTGTTTTTTCTCTTCAGACTCTGCTTTCAGTACTGAATGAGCAGCATAAAATGTGTTATATGTTTGCGCAAGCTTATATAGATAATTAGCCAGATGTGAAGGGTCGTGTTCTTTACATGCCTGCATGACAACTGTTGGGTATTGCTCAAGCTCCAGCAGAAGCAACTGCTCCATTTTAAGCAGGGGAGAAGTAAAGTCATTAGTATTCGAATTTATTTTTTCCTTTCTTAATATAGATCGGATTCTTGCGTAAGTATATTGAATAAATGGTCCTGTATGTCCATGAAAATCGATTGATTCTTCCGGGTTAAAAATCATTTTTTTCTTAGGATCTACTCTGAGCAAATAATATTTAAGTGCGCCAATACTGAGTGTACGGTAAAGCTCAGTCAATTCTGATTCTGTGAAGTCAGCAGTTTTTCCAAGTTCTTCTGTTTTCTTTTTTGCTACTTCTTCCATTTCGTTGAGTAAATCATCGGCATCTACAACAGTGCCCTCTCTGCTTTTCATTTTGCCAGTGGGCAACTCAACCATGCCGTAACTTAAATGATGAATGCCTTCTGAAGAAGGTAATGAAAGCTTCTGACAAATCAGCTTCAGTACTTTCATATGATAATTCTGCTCATCACCGATTACATAAATACTTTCTTTGCATCCATATTCTTCTGCTTTCAGCTGAGCAAGGCCGATATCCTGTGTGATATAAACTGATGTGCCGTCTTTACGCTGTACAATTTTTTCATCTAGCCCGTCAGTAGTCAGATCAATCCATACACTGCCGTCCTCTTTTTGTACAAAAACATGTTTAGACAGCCCTTCTCCAACGATTTTCTTTCCCAGAAGGTAGGTGTTACTTTCATAGTAGATTTTGTCGAAATCGCTTCCGATTCTGCGATACGTTTCATCAAAGCCTTCATATACCCAGCTGTTCATTTCTTTCCATAGTGCAATAACATCAGCTTTGCCTGCTTCCCAGTCGATCAGCATTTGCTGTGTTTCTTTCATGATGGGCGCTTCTTTTTCTGCCTCTTCTTTACTCATTCCCTGTGCAATGAGTTCATCTGTTTCTTTCTTATATGCTTCATTGAAAAGAACATAGTAATCACCTACAAAATGATCTCCTTTTTTATGTTCACTCTGGGGTGTTTTACCATTGGCATATCTTTTCCACGCAATCATACTTTTACAGATATGTATGCCTCGGTCGTTTACGATACATGTTTTGACCACCGGGTAGCCATTTGCTTTGTAAATTTCAGAAAGGCTCCAGCCAAGAAAATTATTTCTTAAGTGTCCGAGGTGAAGAGGCTTGTTGGTGTTTGGACTGGAATACTCAATCATTACCTTGTCGTGCTTTACAGCACCTTTACCAAAGCAGTGATCTTTGTAGTTGTGGTTTAGAATATCAGTCCAGTAAAGGTCGTTCACAGTCAGATTCAGGAAGCCTTTTACCAGGTTGTATTTTGAAAAAAGTTGTTTGTATTCGCTCAAAAGGAAATCACCCAATTCATTTCCTATTATATCAGGGGATTTGCCGATCGGTTTTATGACCGAAAAGAGAACGATCGTATAGTCGCCCTCAAACTCAGGTTTTGTTCGGTTAATTTGAAGAGTCGAAGGAGACAGAGACAGATCGTATAATTGATTGATGCCTTTTGTTGTTGCCTGAAGAATCTGCTCTGTAAGCTGGGTCATACCTTGAATGTTTTGCCCGCAAAAATACACGATGGCAAGTGCTTTTACTTAATCATTTTCGAGCTTAAACTGAAATCTTCCTCTACCTCCCTGGTTCAATTCGCTCATAGGTCTAATATCATAACCGGCAGGAATTTTGAATAATGCATCTTCCATTATTTGTTCCGTGTCTATTTTCTTGACAATATATTTTGAAATAGTTCCGTTATTTCTTTTCATTTCCATTTCCATTGGAAACCCTTTAAGTTTATCTATGCCGGGTACAAAAACGGATTTCACAACTGCGTTGAGGCTTATTTCTTTGTCTAATTTATAGCCGGGAAAATACCAGACTTCTTGTATTTGGTCCTCCTGTTTTTTGTTTTTATAATGAATGATTGCTTTTTTACATTGTTTTTCAGCAATTGTTTTGGTTTCGCTTAAATACTCAATTTGAATATCATCAGAAGATGTGTTTCTGTTCTTTACTCCTGTTGTATCATTTTCACTAATGAATTTTTTCATTTCGACTTCGTTTGAGTAGAATCCCATCTTTTTGCCCATCATTTCAAAGAGGGTAGTTGATATTTTAGTTTTGCCATCATAGTAAATTACAGATTTGCCAAAGCCCATATCTGCTTCAGTTTTTGATTTATTCTCTTTGATCCATATTGTTGTTTTGATTTCTCCATTCATCATACGCATTGAGAATTGGTTATCAGATTGAGAGGCGATTGCGTTTTCATCTTGTGTTAGGGTTTCGATTGTAAGCTGAATGATTGCATTTCCGGGTTGCTGAATTTGGCAAAATCCACTTAAAAAAAATACAGTAAAAAGAAAATTTAAAAGTATAGGTTTCATATGTTCTTTTTTATTGTTTTTTAATGGTCATATAGAATAGCCTAAAAGATCATTCCTGTTGGTATCGAATTTTCGTTATGGCTATTTCATATGTAAAATGTTACTTGTTTTAATTTTTGATGCTTCTAAATTTCTTTGAAATAATTATTGTTTATGATTTGAGATTAAAATATTCGAAAAGCATTTCCACTTTAGTATTAAATTATTAAAATTGAGCTCAAAAATTAAATATTTATTTATATGTTTTGTTATTATTTAAGTACTTGAATAATTAAATACTAACAATTTAAGGTTTAATTTTGTTTAATCTTGTTGAGAGCCAGCTTTGATCTATTCGGATCAGCCAATTCCTTTTTAACCTATCTAAGGATTCTATTGTATTATTGAAATATAATGTTTCTGATGTCAAAATTCCTAGATCTATAGCTTTTTCGAACTCATTTAAAGGGATTAATTTAATTTCATCATTGACAAAAAATGCAAGTTTTTGCCTGTCGAACAGCTGAATATTAAACATCTGTTCGATCTCTTTTATTATCCTTACGCTGCTGTCTGTGCTACATCCACTTACAGCGGAAGCACTTTCGTCGGCTACCAGAATAATAAACTGATTAAATAATATTTTTCCAAGCCCCTTCACTTTTTTCCCATGGCTTAGCCAGTTTTTCGTGAAAGCTTGTAACAAATAATTTACTTCTTCTTTTTCATTTTCTGAAAAGGGTCTGTTACTTTGGTATATCCAGATTTTACTTTCAGGTGAAAAATTTTCAGGGAAAGAGGAGTCTATTTCCTTACTTATTGAATCTGATTCGAATTTTTGTAATTGACCTGATGTCATTTTAAGATCTATTTATATATTTTGGTTTTTTACCAAAGTTGATTGAACTCTTTTACATAAGAAAAGCTGATGCCTGTTCTGTCGTTTCTGCGCTGTATATCAAATACTGTTCTGTAGAAACCGATCAGTCGCAGCTTTCCATCCGGTGTAACAAGCCATTCAATAGATAAGTCGGGAGTTAACTGATTATTATTTTGCACAGTAGCGTTTTGCCCTGCTGCAACAAGAACAGAGCCCCCTGCTTTTAAAAGCAGCCTTCCATTTAATAGTCTACTTGTAATACCAAAATTACCTGTCCCTTGAAAACCTAAACCTTGTGCTTGTACACCGGAGATTAGCCCTGGTGTAAATGTAACATAAGGATCAAGATTAAGGTTTTTAATTCCGGGGATATTGCTCAATGCAGCATCCAGTCTTGAAGAAACCTGTTGTGCAATAAATTCAGATAGTGTACCTGCAGCATTGCTGAAAAATGTTGAACCAAGGCCAACATTTCCAAATCCACCTGAGGATGAACCGGAGATGAATGAGCCCATGAGCAATAAAGAGATGACTTGTCTGTTGAGCTCATCGGGATTGTTATATAGTTGATTCAGGCCATTATTCGTAATCGGACTAGTACGGCAGGGGTGGTCATTCGGTAATAAGAAACGAAAATTAATTTCAGGATTTTTTAAAGTGTTACTGAGGTTTGCCACTACAATGATGGCATTTCTCTCCTTGCTGCAGTCGCTTGTTAGTTCCGGAGGCAGGGCTACATTCTCAACACGGTAGTTAGCGTCGATATTTATACGAGCATCATAAGGATCTCCGTTCCAATTGATTGTTCCTTTGTTGATCAGAAATGGCCGTTTAAACAAGGATTGCCAGTTGAAGTTATATCGCCCCCCTGTAATTTCAAAACTGCCCGTCATTGTTGTTTTTTCATAAGTACCAACTCGCAGGTTGATAGCGCCTCTTCCTTGTCCTTCAATAACATCATTGGTTATTTCATCAAGAATGATATAAGCTTTTGCATATGGGTTTACATTCAGGTCGAGGTCGACAGTAAGTGAACTCCCTGTTTTAATAGGATCTCTTTTCTTTTGATCTGTTCCGTATTTTTTGAAAACTATAAAGCTTGCTGTTCCTGTTACTCTAGAGTCGGATGTAGGTAAATAAATTTTAGAACTGTCAGTTGGTTCCCCTTTTAATTTAATCAGCATATTATTCAATGGCCCGGTAATAGAGCCTGCAGCTCTTGCGATTACTTTTCCATAGAATAAAGAATTATCTTTTTTCGTTGTATTGAGTACTAAAAGGCCCTTGTTGTTGTCTTCTGTGTTGAAAGAGAGATTGAAATACATGTCATCAAAAAACTGATGCTCCAGCTCGCCGGTAAAAATTGCTTTTTTCCCTGTGGTGTCTTTCAGACTGATATAATCAAAAATTATTTTTCCTTCTTCCATTTTTACAGAAGATCCATCTTTGATAATATAACGGCATCGGGTATAATCAATTAGAAAAGATGATTGTTGCAGCCTTATTTCTCCGATTAGATCGGGTGATTGTGCTTTGCCTTTAATTTTTAATATACCGGTACCGTTTCCTCTGATGTCAGATAAGATACCGGTTAGATAAGGTTCAAGTAAACTTAATGGTGCCTGGTTGATTTCAAGGATGTTGTCAGTAAACATATTCTCTTCATCAGCAATATTCGTTTTCCCTTTTATTTTGAAAATATGTCCGAGATTACTTGATTCGATGATGTAATTGATATCTCCTGTAGCTGAACTGTAGTTTCCTTTGAGAGGTATTTTTCCGATTGAATCATTATTAAAGCGAAAGTTTTCCGCTTCAAGACTGGCTTCTATCATGTATTTACCGAGAGGGTTCAGTACATCTATTTTTCCGGTAAACGAACCTTCAATACGAGGGTTCGTGAAAAGAAGAGGAAGCAGATCACCGGCTTCCAGTTTTTTTATTTCAAAAGTTAAATCGTTGTAAGATCCTGTTTCCGAAGGGTGTGTGTACGTATAAATTTCTTCATTGCCGCTAGTTAACCTGATTCCGTCAGAGAAAAGATTATTTTTTCCGATCTGAAGATCTCCTTCTTTTTCCAGTTGCCATGTTTTTTCGTTTAGTACAATTGTTGAAGGCAGAAAGTTGAATACAAAACCTGATGAAATTGCCCTGAACTTTGTTTGTAAACTAGCGTCATTCAGTGTTTGTGATGCCCTTGTTTTAACTGAGATATATCCGGTATCATTAGCAGCAAAGGCTTCAAACTCTGTATTGGGCATTGAAAGATTATCGCTGATGAGAATATTTTTAATATTCCCATTCAGCACAAGTTTTCTAATATCGCTTTTACTTTGAATATCAATTTCATTGAAATCTATATTATTAAATGAGAAACTGGGTATTTTAATAGTTGTTTCAAATCTGTTTTGAAGAACGTCAATTTCTCCTTCAAGTAAAGAATTATTAAAGCCTTTTATCGGAATTTCAAAAAGTTCAAAATAAGGACTGATATTTTTTGATATCAGATTAAAAGTGAAGCTTTGTTGACCAGGCTTCGTATTTGGCGAAGCAATATATGCAGGGAAATAATTATGCAGCAGCTGTTGCATAAGTGCAGGAAGGCGTTTAAGGTTGTATTCTCCTTTTATTTGTCCGTTGAGTTCATCAGTTTGTATATCTAAGATACGTGTATTGATATCAGGTTTGGTTTGTGAAATCAGGAGGTTTGAGAAAGAAACGGTTTTGCCGTTGCCTGTAATATTTGCGTTTTCCAGTAGTATTTCCCCGAAAATATCATTATTTTTTTCTGTAGTGAAATTCATTTTAAACTTAGCATTGGCTCCGATTTTATACTCAAGAAGCTTGAGTTCAAGAAGATTGATTTTGTCGATATTCCCGGAAACATTACACGCTAAATTATCTTTGATCATTCTCAGTGTTCCATTTGCATTGAAACTTAAATTCGCATCATCAACACGTATATCCCCTTTATAGCCTTTATTTTCAATAATGCCTTTCAGTTCTATTTTTTTGAAAGGATAATTATTTAATTCAACCAGTTCGATTTTTGCATCAACACCTGCACTCAATTTTTCAGGAGTGAAAGAAGATCCTTTTATAGAGGCATTCATGGTTATCCTGCCTACTGAATTTGTGCCGAAGAATAATCCTGCTTGAAAGTTTTCCGTCTGGACAGTGCCTTCATATAATTCAGGCTTACCTTCAGGGAGTTTCATTTTGAAATTCGTGGTAATTTTTCCGATATTAGTTTCTATTTTACCATTTGCTGAAAAGTCTCTGATTTTTCCGTTGAGATTACCGGTCCACTCAATTGTTTGAAGTTGCTTTAACGAAGGTTGTGTGATTTTGTTTACGTTAGGGAAGAAGCGGGCTGCATCTGAATAACTTGTTTTGAGTTTTTTTACATCCAGGCTAATCCTTAATTGATCAAGATTGTACATGCTGTCGAGCGTCATGTTTGCTTCCAGGTATGTTTGGTTGCCCGCTTTGACATTTAAATTATTTGCTTTAAGATGCTCTATGGTTCCGTTTGCTTCACCGGTTATTCCGAAAGATAGATTCCAGTCATTTAGGGCAGGAGCAAAATAAGAGATGTCTTTTGTGTGAACGGTACTGTTTGAAAAGTTCCCTTCAAGATTAACATGATTCAGAAAACGACTCATGTCATGGTTGAAGTGTTTGTAACGCATGGCAAAAAAAGAGCCCAGTTTGCTATGAGGAGTTTCTATAAGCAGCTCATCAAATTCCATTGCGTTGCTGTGCCAGTTAATATCTGCAGTTAATTTATTAACTACAAATCCGGATCTCTCCATTGCTGAGAGTTCGGCATGCCCTTTCAGCGTATCGCCTTTTATCCGAACAGCATTGAGCGAGCCGTTTATTTTATGGAAACGGATATGCGCTTCATCGAAATAATCGTATATTTTTCGATTAACATCAATATCATTTTTAAATTCACCGTCAATAATTTTTACCGTTTCAATATCTATAATCCATTTAGATGGAATGTGTTTAATATCATCGTATGTACGATGATATTCTTCGTCTGACAATTGTTTTTTAGGTGGCTTTTTACCATTATAATCATATATCGAAAAGTAAGGGCTCTCCGCAGTAAGTTCTTTTATCTTCGCAAAGGAATTAAGCGGATTGAATTGTTCGGCTTTTATATACAGTTTATTTACACCACTTGTCATGTCAGTACCTGTCCATTTGTCTCTTTGAACAAGCATGAAATTCTTTAAAGAAATCTCTTTTAATTCAAGTTTGATGGGTTGTTTTGATTTAGATGATGCCGGTTTGCTAAAGTGGTCGATAATGAACTGATAATTCCAGATGCTGTCTGTTCGGTTTAATTTGACCTTAGTATTTGTTAAAGACAACTCGTAAATAATAATTTCGTTTTTAAGAAAAAACCAGTCGTTTGTTTTTGTGCTAATTTCTCCAGCATAAACAAGTGTATCTTTTCGTCTGTCACGAACAATAAAATCAGACAAAGTAATACGCTTAAATATTGAGA
>JBKDJT010000253.1:0-4955 GCA_046345435.1 Bacteroidota bacterium | reverse complement strand
CCTCATCTCATTGTAATTGGCGGAGGTGCAGCAGGAATTTTCTGTGCTGTAAATGCTGCTCGCCTGAATAACAAATTGCAGGTAACGGTACTGGAGAAATCTTCCAAACTGCTTTCTAAAGTGAAAATCAGTGGGGGTGGAAGATGCAATGTCACCAATCATATTTCAGATCCGGATTTATTTAGTTCTATGTATCCTCGTGGAAATCGCTTTGTCAGAAAAGCCTTTTATCAGTTCTTTAATTCAGATACGATTGAATGGTTTGAATCAAGAGGCGTAAAGCTGCATGCTGAAAAAGATGGAAGGATGTTTCCAACTACAAACAATTCACAAACGATTATTGATTGCCTGATGAAGGAGGCAAATCTTTACGGTGTACAATTTATGATGCATTGTACTGTGAAAGAGATCATTAAAACTGAAAAAAACTGGGAATTATTATTGTCGGATGAGAGGAGGTTGATCGCGAGTGCAATTTGCATGGCGACAGGAGGCGGGAATAAACCGGAACATTTTCAGATGATTCAGTCATTAGGGCATAGTATACATCAGCCGGTTCCTTCCTTGTTCACTTTTAATTTACCCCGCCATCCCATAACTGAATTAATGGGTTTGAGTGTAGCGAACGCAACAGTAAAAATTCAATCGGAAAATCTGAAGGAAAGCGGTCCTTTATTGATTACACATTGGGGATTAAGTGGTCCTGCAGTACTTCGTTTGTCGGCATGGGGGGCTCGAATGCTTGCTGAGAAAGAGTATAGATTTACAATTCTAGTTAACTGGTTGAATCAGCAAAAAGAAGAACAGGTAAGATTGCTTTTACAGCAATTAAGAATACAAAATGGCTCAAAAAAGATATCAGCATCTTGCCCCTATGATCTCCCGCAGCGGCTATGGAATTTTCTTCTAACGCAAAGTGAGATAGAGGAGGAATGCAGATGGGCAGATCTGCCTCAGAAAAAACAAAACCGGCTGATCGGACTCTTGGTTGGCCATGAATTTAATGTTGAGGGTAAATCAACTTTTAAAGAAGAATTTGTCACGGCAGGTGGTGTTGATTTAAAAGAAATTCACGTAGCTACCATGGAAAGTAAATTGCAGGAGGGATTGTATTTTGCCGGAGAGGTGATGGATGTAGATGGCATCACCGGTGGTTTTAATTTTCAGCATGCATGGACCAGCGGCTTTGTGGCAGCAACAGCTATCGCGAAAAAGTTTGCTCATTAATTACAGATATCCCGACAAAGCGATATTTCTTCGGTGAATTATTTATATTTTAGATAAAGGAACTACCAGGGAATGCTCTATTATTTTCTAAAGTATTATGTCAGGTTTACTTTATTGCTTTTTTGCAAGCGTATCACCATTCATCATAAAAAAGCCTTTCAGCTGGATGGCCCTTTATTGGTAGGCGCCAATCATCCCAATTCTTTTTTTGATGCAATACTGGTAGGTGCCTACATGCGCGTGCCGGTTCATTTCATGACGAGAAGTGATGTGTTTCGGTTTAAAGCTGTGAGATTTATTTTATCACGATTACAAATGATTCCTGTATATCGTATCAGAGACGGTAAGGACAAGCTATCTCTCAACGAGCAAAGCTTCAGAGAAGCGAGGAAGTCGCTCAGAAAGGGACATCATGTATTGATTTTTGTAGAAGGATTTTGTAACTATCAAACTACGCTACAACCTCTCAAGAAAGGAGGAGCACGCATCCTTGATCAAAGCTGGCTGGAGCACCTTCCTGTGAAAATGCTTCCGCTTTGGATCCGCTACAATTCATTTCATGATTTTGGAAAAGAAGTAGATCTGATACCGGGTACTTCATTTGGTATTGAAGCGATGCCAGATAATATTGATGCCAGTAACCGGTTACTCGAAATAAACCGACAAACTTCCACGCAATTACTGCAATTATCTCAAACTCCTTCTCCGAAAAATAAGTCAACCGGGTCAGCCATACTGGCTCCTTTCGCTTTTCTTGGCTTTCTTTTGAATGCTCCTTTCTACTTTCTTTTCGCTCCTGCTACAAGAAATTTTTTCAGGAAAACCGTTCACTACGACAGTGTCTTATTTTCTCTGCTTTCGCTTTTCTATCCTTTATGGATGATGCTTTGCTATGGATTAGCAGCTATGATCGGAGGAGTATGGTATGGGGTTGCAGCCCTGTTATTGGTGCCACTCACTGCACGTGCATATGTATTGTGGAAATAAGGTGAATGTTTGTTACTTTTAACATAGCAGTGTTTATAATAAAAAGAGCTTAACTTATGTCTGATCTTGCCGCAGGACAAATAGTCCCTTCTTCACGAAAAGTAGTAATGCAAATTTTCTGGCTTCTTCTTTCATTTAGCTGGATGATAATGTTTAATTACCTAGCTAATGCGTTGCCGTTAAATAATTATACTACCGGTGCTATAAGTGCTTTGTATCCGAATCTTTTTGTGCCTGCAGGTTTTACTTTTTCCATATGGGGAATCATTTATCTTTTATTAATCGGCTGGATGATTAAAGCTGTCGTCATTCTTCGCAGGCAGAATCTGGTATCTTTTTCCTGGCGCCATGTGCGTTCTGTAATTAATCCCTTTTATATCTCCTGTTTTCTAAATGGAGTTTGGATTCTTGCCTGGCACTATCTGCAGGTCGGCTTATCTCTTTTTATCATGCTCTTGCTTTTGGTAAATCTTATTTTTCTTTATGCGCGTATGCAAACTTATCAGTCCGCAATTACAGGATGGGCGCGCATCTGGCTTTACCATGCATTTGTTGTTTATCTGGCATGGATATCTGTGGCAACCATTGCAAATGCCACAGCCTTATTGGTGCATATACAATGGAATGGTCTAGGTATTGATTATCAGTACTGGAGTTGTATCATGATGTCTGTAGCGCTTATACTAGGCTTTTTTATGGGATACAAAAGAGCCGAGGCAGCTTATGTGCTTGTACTTGCATGGGCCTTCTATGGAATTGCAAAAGGACAGGCATTTCAAAGTAGTACAGTGAGTTTGTTTGCTTATGGATGTGCAGCTGTTTCCTTGCTGATTGCAATCTTTGCTTTTTGGAAATCCGAAAGAAAAGCACCGATCGACGGTGTATTATAGTTGATGCCTGAAACGGAACTCAGTAATCTCTTGTAATTAAAAACTTATTTCTTTCCTTCACTTTTCCGTTCTCTCTTAATTCATAGTAGTACCAGCCCGACTTAAGAAAGACAACTTTGTCGAGTACTAATCTGGTTTCTTTTATCTCAGGCAGAGAAAACAAAGGCCGGCCTTCTTCTCTGGCAAAAATGATGCTGTATTGATATTTCGTTGCTTCAGGTAAATCGATTACTACATTTCCGTCATCACCTGTATAAACATAAACAGAAGGCTGCCAAACATTACTGAATTTTTCCGGCAGACTTATTTGAAATGTGCTCACCGGAAATCGCTTTTCTTTTCGCAGATGTTTTTCATGCCGGGCAAATTGCAAATGAATCGACTCCGGTAATATATCTTTCTTCTCGCTTTTTTTTATTTCTGTTTTAGGCTGATCCTTGATTTGTTTTGAAGAATCTTTTACAGTTGTGACAGGCTTGCTGACTATTTGATAGTCTTTTTTAGATACAGTATCCTTTTTTGCAGGTACAGTAATTGTCTCTTTTTTATCAATGGTTTTTGGTTCGTTCTTAACTGTTTGCTCAATTATTTGTTTTTCCTCTACAGGTCTTTTGGGTTTTGTGAAACTATAGTTTGCTCCGTCAAATAATAGAAAAATCCTGTAGTACATCGTGTCATTTGTAGCAGACGGATCTGTAAAAGAATAAGTCTTAGCAAGAGGTTGGGGACAAGAATGGATCGTGATATAATTTCTGTTACTGTCTTTAGATCTTTGGATGTTGATCTGTGTGGTATTAGTATAGTTGTTCTTCCAGCTGATAGTGATCTTATTGTTCTTTTTTGTCACTGAAAACTGAGGCAACGGGTCAGTTTGTCCATAAACAAGCTGAATGCAAAAAGTAAGGCAAATAAAAAATAGTGTTCTCAACATAGAAGGAGCCGTGTTCACGGAGTGCAAATATAACGCAGATCAAAAGACAATCGTATTTTCCTGCAGAGAACGATTTCCCTGAATACCGCCGGTGTGAATCATCAGCATATTTTCTTTTTTCGATTTCGCATCATCACCTGATATTTGAAGTAATCCTCTCAAGGTTTTTGCGGTATAGACAAAGTCTGTAGGAATACGTGATTGAAGAAAAAAATCATTGATCAGTTTAATTAATTCTTCTTCTTTCTTGCCAAATCCTTTTCCCGCTGCATCGAAATGTATATAGATGTTTTTTTGGAGACTATTATTCGTCGGTAAACAATTTTTATAAAAATCTTCCCGGTCTTTTTCCTGAATCTTTAATGCAGGTATGATCCATAGATGCTGATGTGGAAGCAGTTTTTGCGCAATGCCGCGCACGGTGGTACCTGTGCCTGCAGCACAAAATATATTCGTGTAGGACGACCATAGAGGAATGCAATCGGGCATCAAAGCTGCGCCATTCTCACCATCCTCGTTGTCGCCTCCTGCAGGTACAAATAAGTAATCATGAAATTGTTCAATGATCTGACTTACTTCTGCATCTTGATTGTCATAGGATTTTCTCGATACAAATATGAGCTTCATGCCCAAATCTCTGCAATCACGTAAAGTGATACTTAAATCTTTACTTTCTTCTCCTCTGATGATAGCTGCAGATGGAATTTGTTGCTCATTACAAAGCGCAGCGGTAGCAAGCAGATGATTGGAATAAGCGCCTCCCATTGTGAGAATTCCTTTCTTATTTTCTTTTCTTGCGTTTAAAAACTGATAATAAAGCTTAAACATTTTGTTGCCGGAGATCAATGGGTCAATCAGGTCAAATCGGGCGACATCAAAGCTGAATTCTCTTCCATCAAAAGAGAATGATTTTACCCTGT
>JBKDJT010000252.1:0-9041 GCA_046345435.1 Bacteroidota bacterium | reverse complement strand
ATGTTCAATTTCACGCGGATTGTTTGCACTTGTGAGATAAACCAGATGAGTTGAATATTTAGGTACAGTTAAATCGTTGCTTAGTTCTTGCAGTAAAGGCAAAGAATCTTCAAGTTTGACAAACTCAACGTAACGATTTTTAATTTTACGTGAACGGTGCCACACATACATCACTATAAACATACCGGCACCTATAATCAAAGTGATATAGCCTCCATGCATGAATTTATCAAGCAATGCAACCAGATATGCAAATTCAATTATCAGATAGGCAACCAGAAAAAGATAAATCCAAGATGACTTCACTCTGTGAATCACCATATAGTTTGCAAACAAGAGGGTTGTCATAATCATGGTGACAATAATAGCAAGCCCATAAGCAGCTTCCATTTTTGATGACTCTCTGAAATACAACACTACGAATACACATCCCGCAAACATGAGGTTGTTCATGAATGGAATAAAAAGCTGTCCTCTTTCTTCTGACGGATAAACAATTTTTAATCGGGGCCAAAGGTTTAAGCGCATCGCTTCACTGATGAGCGTGAATGCCCCGGCAATCATGGCCTGACTGGCAATAATAGCAGCAACTGTTGCAATCAAAACCCCCGGAATGATAAACCACTGCGGCATCAAGTCGTAGAAGGCATGAAGTCCTGTTTGTGCTTTTAATTCCGGTGTAATTAATTTACCTCCGTGGTGCGATATTAATGATGCCCCTTGACCAAAATAGTTTATCAGCAAACTTGCTTTTACAAAAGTCCAGGAGATACGAATATTACCTCTGCCGCAATGACCAAGATCACTGTATAACGCTTCAGCACCTGTTGTACATAGGAACACTGCTCCTAACAACCAGAAGCCACTCGGGTAGTTGGCCAGAAACTTATAAGCATAGTAGGGGTTGAGTGCCCTAAAAATCGAAAGATCATCGAAGATGTGTACAAAACCAAGAATAGCGAGCATGCTGAACCATACAAACATGATGGGCCCGAACCAAACACCAATAGAACCGGTGCCAAATTGCTGCGCAAAAAAGAAAAGTGTAAGAATACTCAATACAATGATAACAATTGTATTGGTGGGCATCTCTCTTAATTGTGGCAACACCCTCAATCCTTCCACTGCAGAAGTGATGGAAATAGGAGGCGTAATGATGCCGTCTGCAAGCAAGGAAGCGCCTCCGATCATAGCAGGCAATAACAACCATTTTTTCCTTCTTCTTACCAATGCGTATAGCGCAAAAGTTCCTCCTTCGCCTTTGTTATCTGCACGCAACACCATTGTTACATACTTAATCGTTGTTTGTAAAGTGAGTGTCCATACAATCAACGACAACGTACCAAGAATAAGTGTTTCGTCAACAACTCTGTTTCCGATGATGGCATTATACACGTATAATGGCGACGTGCCAATGTCTCCATAAATAATACCTAATGCAATGAGAAGTCCGGCCGGAGTAATCTTAGAAGTATGCTTGCCCACAAAAAATTTTTAACTGAGTTGGGATGTGTCCAGTATTTGATAAATGAACGAAATCAAAGGTAGGAGTTGGTACATTATCTTAAATAAAAAAGATCTGGATTATTTTTTCCAAAGTAAAGAACCATCTCCGTAACTCAGAAAACGAAAGTCATTCTGAAGTGCATAGTCATACACCCTTTTCCAATCACCACCGATCATCGCCGCAATCAGCAACAAAAGCGTTGATTCCGGTTGGTGAAAATTGGTAATAATTGCATTGGCCAGCTTTACACTATAGCCGGGAGCAATGAGGAGTTGGGTACGGCAAATCAGCTCATCTTGTTTTCTTTCTCTCATCCATTTTATCAGTGCAGTAAGCGCCTGCTCTCCGGAAATGACCTTTTCATCAAGTATATAAGCATCCCACTGAGCAATTTCCAGCTGTTCGATTGTCATTTCCGGATGATGGTAAGCTTTGACTCCCATCCAGTAAAGCGTTTCCGTTGTCCTTAAAGAGGTAGTCCCCACCACAATGAGGTCGCTTTTCAAAATTTCTTTTAATAATTCAATAAACGACCGCTTTACACTAATCCATTCTTTGTGCATTTCATGTCCGCCGATGGTATCCGATTTCACCGGCAGAAAAGTGCCTGCGCCCACGTGAAGGGTAACGAAAGAAGTATGAATACCTTTTGAATTCAATGATTCCAGCAATGAAGGCGTAAAGTGCAACCCGGCTGTTGGAGCCGCTACACTGCCTTCTTCTCTCGCATAAACTGTCTGATATCGTTCATAGTCGGACGCCTCAGCTTTTCGATGCAAATAGGGAGGAAGAGGTATTACACCCGCAAGATGAAGCACTTCGCCAAAGTGCAGGCTATCCGGAGACCATGAGAATTCGATGATGAACACTTCTCCAAAACGCTCTGCTATTTTCGCTCGGAGTAATATTACCTTATCGCCATCTCTGATTGTTTTCTCTAAATAAGTTTGTTTCCATTTGGCTGCACCGCCCACCATACATTTCCACTTCACAACACCCTGCGCAGACATTCCGTGAACGATGTCAATGGAGTCGGCAGGTTCCAGACAAAATATTTCTATGTTAGCTCCGGTGTCTTTCTGAAAAAGCAAACGTGCTTCTATCACCTTAGTGTCATTAAACACCAACATTGACCCTTCTCTTATCTCATACGCAAGCTTTTTGTATACTGATTCGCGGATCTCCCCTTCTTTATAAATAAGCAGCTTACTCTGATCCCTCTCCGGTAATGGATGTGTTGCAATACGATCAGCAGGTAAATGATAGTTATACTCCTGAATGGAAATCTGTCTCGGATCAGACATAAAAAGAGGCTGTTAATTCTGTGTTTTCGTGCCGTATGCAAGATCACCTGCATCACCTAGTCCGGGTACGATATAACTCTTTGCTGTTAATTCTTCATCAATATCACCACACCATATTTTGACAGAAGGCTCACAACGATGAACGTATTCGATACCTACTGAACAGGCAATGGCACATACAATATGAATTTCTGAAGGCATGCCTTCATCTTTAAGGTGTTGGATTGTTTTCACCAGAGAACTGCCTGTTGCAAGCATAGGATCAGAAATAATCAAAACCCTGTTCTCGAGATTGGGGCAACTTACATACTCGAGACTGATTTCAAAAGAACCATCACGATGGTGTTTTCTGTATGCAGAAATAAATGCGTTATCAGCTCTGTCGAAATAGTTCAGCATTCCATTGTGCAGAGGCAAGCCGGCTCGTAAAATGGTGGCTAGTACCGGTTGGCTACTAAGCATTTTCATTTTTGAACTACCCAGCGGGGTGGTGATCTCACGTTCCTCAAACGGTAACTGCTTACTGATTTCGTATGCAGCAACTTCTCCGATCCGCTCCAGATTTCGGCGAAAGCGCATGCGATCATTCTGTATAGAAGTATCGCGTAATTCAGAAACCCAGTTGCTTACCAGCGAATGTTGTTCACTTAAGTTGATCACCATATTAGATGTATTAAATTATGAGCGTAAAACAACGGGGATGAACCCTTTCTAAACTCCCGGCTCCGGAGAAGCCGGCTGTTATCTTACTTTTACAAAACTAATTTCGATCTCCCACGGCAAAAAATTTATTTTATCAGCCGGATAAATAACTAAAAACAGATTTTATGGTATATCGTGCTTTGGGTTTAATGAGCGGAAGCTCACTGGATGGACTTGACATTGCATACGTCGAATTTGAAGTGAATGGCAGCAGCTGGAAATATGAGTTCAAAGCAACTGAATGCATCCCCTATTCTGATGAATGGAAAAGCAGACTACAACATGCAACCCGGTTTTCTGCCTATGAGTATTTACAACTGCATGCAGATTACGGTCACTATCTGGGAGAAAAAGTAAATGCATTTATTTCGAAACATCAGCTTGAATACAAAGTGCAATTAATCGGCTCTCATGGTCATACTACTTTTCATTCGCCCTCTTCTCACATGACACACCAGCTGGGTGATGGCGCAGCGATTGCTGCAGAAACGGGAATCAATGTTGTAAGTGATTTACGAAGTATGGATGTAGCACTTGGAGGTGAAGGAGCTCCCATTGTTCCGATAGGCGAGAAATTGCTTTTAGGAAATTATGATCTGTTTCTGAACCTCGGAGGCATTGCAAATATTTCTGTAAATGGACTAAAGTATCTTGCTTTCGATGTATGCCCTGCAAATAGAGTCTTAAACTTGCTCGCCGAAAAAAAGGGTTTAGCCTTTGATGAAGGAGGATGTATGGCGGAAAAAGGAATAGTCAACAACGAATTGCTTGAGAAACTTAATAAGATCGACTATTACACATTGCCGTATCCTAAATCCCTTGACAATTCATTTGGTACCGATATCGTGTTTCCTTTGATTGAAGCATTTGAAATTTCAGTGGAGGATGCCCTTGCTACATACTGTGAGCATATTGCCCTTCAGGTGAAAGCGGCAGTTACAAATTTGATTGAAACATTGGGAGGAAAAAATCCAAGACTACTCGTTACGGGAGGAGGTGCTTTTAATACATATCTGAATAAAAGGCTTCAGTTTCACAATTCGGATGTTGAATGGATTATAGCAGATGAACAACTGGCTTCTTTCAAAGAGGCATTAATCATGGCTTTTATTGCGATACTGCGCTGGCGGGAGGAGAAAAATATCTATAGCTCTGTTACCGGTGCTTCCAGAGACAGTATAGGTGGTTCAGTTTGGGTTGGACAGGAATAACAATATTAGTAAGTAGCAAATTGATTTTTTAATGACTATCAGCCTCAATTACGCTTCCTTTCCTTATTAAGTGCAAAGAAATTTAACTTTGCTCCGTTCATGATAAATATTTCAAAAAACAAAGCATTTACTGCACATGCAGCGGTATTATGTGCAAACCTGCTCTTTGGCATCAACTTTAGCATGGTGAAAATCATTTCTCCAGCCTTGATTGCACCCGCAGCTTTGAATCTTGTTCGTGTACTTGTTACAGTCAGCCTTTTCTGGATCATATTTTTATTCAAGCCCTCAATTATTAAAATTGAAAAACAAGATCTGAAAAGATTTTTGTTATGCGCACTTACGGGAGTAACAATCAACCAGCTTCTGTTTATTAAAGGGCTGACTCTTTCAACACCAATACATGGAGCTTTGCTGATTCTTGCCACGCCGGTTTTTATTTTGATATTGTCCCTTATCATCCGGACAGAATCTGCTTCTTTTGGAAAAGCTTTCGGACTTGTCCTTGCTATTCTTGGAGCCGGTGTGTTAATTCTTGCGCGGGGAGAATCTGCTATTGGTGAGAATATTCTTTTGGGAGATGTCTTTATTACAATCAACGCCATTTCTTACGCTGTTTATTTTCTGATGGCCAAGCCGCTAATGGTGAAATATGGTCCGCTGTTTGTTATTCGATGGGTTTTCAGCTTTGGGTTGCCGATGATGCTGCCATTTTGCTGGAATGATTTTATAAATACAAACTGGGCGGGCTTTGATATCTCTTCCTGGGCTGCACTCGCCTTTGTGGTGTTGGGTGCTACATTTTTTGCTTACCTGTTTACCGCTTACGCACTTCATAGACTAAGCCCTGCTGCAACAGGATCTTATATTTACGTACAACCGGTTTTTTCTGCGATTGTCTCCATGATTTTTTTACATGAAGAACCGGCTCTTTATACACTTCTCGCCGCTTTATTAATATGTACAGGAGTATTTCTGATTAATAGAAAGCAACTTCAAAAGAAAAATGAGCGGGATGTTACACATTCTTCTTAAGTTTTTGCAATGTAAGCAAGCGAGAGAATAAGTTGATCGTTTCAGAAAGAATAAGTATAGCTACAATTACAGACTACAAAAGATAATTTGCAACCATCACAATTGTTATTAATCCTTTAATATCCTTCCCGTATTAATAAAACAGAATACCTCACACACAAGGACAATAAAAAACACAATAATTGCAAAAGCTAGCCTGTTCTGATTAAAAAAAGTTCAAGCAAAGAGCTTATAAAACAGATAGTAGGTAACTATGAAACAGCTGTTTAAGATCGAGATAGTTCTTTTGAAATCGCAACAATTCATCCCGTAGTTCTTCCTGATCATAAAATGCAGTGAGAGATTTTGTTTGTTCCGGTGTTTCATTTTGTAAAGTACCCAGCTTGTCTTGTTGCAGTTGTATTTTTTCTGAAATCTGATCAATCACACCAGTCTGCACCTCCAGTTTTATATTCAGATTTCTGGCATTTTCAATTACCTTCTCTCCCGGTTTATTTTTGATGAGATCTGAAAGCACTTCTCGCATTGCCGGCAACTCCATACGCTGAACGTTCAGTGTTTGTTGCCATTTATCATTTTCTTCACGATATACATGAAGGAGGTAGTTAGACATTTGCCAATGATTTAACAGGAAAATAAAAGCTGCCCGAAAGATACTTGGTTGGTAATGACCTAATGAATACTGTGCTTACATTTGAAACCCTCGACTGCTAACCGAGTGTCTACAGGCAGCTATAAACACAAATTTGACATAATTCAAGAAATGAAAAGATGATCCGTTTCAAGAAGAATCATGATATATGTCATATTTACAGAACTACTTAACATTATTTTCAAATAACCAGCGGAAAGGTTTGGGCTCTTCATGGCGTAAAGCAAACCTCTGTATACTTTTCTCTTTTAAAATCTGCAATGCTTCTTCCACATTGTCAGTGATGGTAAACAAACTGAGATCTTCCGGAGAAATGGTCCCCTTTTGTTTCATAAGCTCAATATGTTCTGATAGCTCAGCGTGAAATTCTTTACCCATAAGTATAACCGGAAAGTTTTTGATTTTACCGGTCTGTATTAGTGTGAGCGCCTCAAACAACTCATCCAGTGTACCAAATCCTCCCGGCATACAAATAAAAGCATACGAGTATTTGATTAAAAGTGTTTTTCTGACGAAGAAATATCGGATGTTCACCCATTTATCGAGATAAGGATTAGGTTGCTGTTCGTGTGGCAGTACAATATTGCATCCTACACTTCTTCCCTTTACATCTTTAGCCCCGCGATTAGCAGCTTCCATCAAACCTGGGCCACCTCCGGTAAGTACAGTAAAACCCATTTTTGCCACTTCAGCACCTACCTTCCTCGTAAGGTCATAATAAGGATGGTCTTCCTTGTATCGTGCGGAACCAAAGATGGTGACGCATGGTCCAATGAAAGAAAGACTGCGGTAACCTTTGATAAATTCAAACAAAACTTTTACGGCAAATTTAAATTCGCGCCAGCGGCTTTGTGGACCTTCAAGAAAACGGATTTCCGGATGCTGATTATTTGGTTTGGGTGTCATGACTACGAAGATACCCATGAAAGAAAAACCGCAGCCGTCAGATATTTAAAAAAATCATAAAAGATTATCCGGCTTTGCCGAAACGTTATGTATTCTGTGAAAACAATTACGCCCTTGTTCGTTCAACTCTCCCAATGTTGCAGCCTTAATATCTGATGCCGACACCCAGCCTGCATGTGTGTAATGAAGAAAATGTACAGATATACCATAATCAGACTTAAATAATTTTATCAAATATTCAAGTCTACTATCATCTTCCATAGCTATAAATCCGTGCGATTTCTTTCCTGAAATTTCTGATAACCTCACAAGAGGCTCTTGTTCTTCAGATAATATTTCAGATGATCCGTCATCAGCACTTTTCCAAGAGAAGCTCATTTTCAAATACGGATAAGAAGACTGAAACTCTTCCTGTAATTCGCTCAGCAAACGATCGCCGTGAATAAACACATACATATTATTTTCTTTTAACCTATTAATTAAAAATGAAACCCCGCCGGGAACGGCAGGGCGTAAACCAACCAAAGTATTGCAGCGAATGCTGCTATTTATGAGCAATAAACAACGGTAATGCCAGCCTTTGAATCAATTCGTCGGCAAAGCTTTTGCGAAACAGGTTACTGAATAAACTACGACCATAGGCTCCGGTAACAAGCCAGCTTTTTTCCTGCCCGCTGAGAAAAGCGGCAGCTTCTCTTCTGTCGTGCAAGGCAACTTCCTGCAAAGTGAGATCTGAAAAATGTCTGGCCGCAAGCTCAGCAACAAGTTCCTGATCTTCCAGTCTGTCGTTTGGACTTATCGTTGCTTCAACAAGAGTAACAGGAAGTTTGCATTTCTCAGGAAAGAGGTAAGCAAACTGCTTTATGGCGAAAAGAGATGATGCCTCTCCATCATACAACAACACAATTCTTTCGGGATTTTCAAGCATATCAGGCACAATCAACACCGGACAATCAGACTTCTTCAAAAATTCCTGCATGTATTCATTAGGCTGATTTTTGCTGATGTTGGAGAAAAAAGATTCCCTACTGATCAATACCAGATCTGCAAAACGAGTCTCTTTTACCAGGGAGGCGAGCGGTAAATTCTCGGCGTCATTGTGTACGCGAAATTCAAGACCTTCCGACACACATTTTTCCTGAAACAAAACAATGTTTTTCTGAACCTGCTCTGAATAATCGCTGTCTGCAAGCGAAGGCATTAACGGCACCGCTTCCAAACCGGTATAAGCAACAATTTTAGAGAGATCTACAGGACTTAAAAATACACCCGCCAGAAGAATTGGGTCTTCTCTGTGCATTGCAGAAGCCAACTCAAATGCTCCCTTAGGAAAATGCTCGCCATCCAATGCAAGAATAACTTTTCTCATGCCCGTTTGATTAGAAAACGAAAATAGAGTATGTGGTATCTGTGAACGATGACCTTGAATAGAACTAAAGATGAGGTTAGTCAGCAGGTTTCTTTAACGACCAAGCCATTTCATTTCCGGAACAAGTGCCGGCTCGCGGAAATATTTCAACCGAAGAATATCATTCCAGCCATTTGGATTTTTTTCAAACGACTTTGAACTGTAAAATATCATTCCGTGTACATTATTCGTCTGACGGATACGTTCTATTTGGCGTGGCAGCTGTGAACTGTCTTTCCATGCTTTGTTTGAACCTGCACGATAAACACCGAGCCCGATATAACAATGCTTGCCATATGTATGCTTACTCCACCAG
>JBKDJT010000251.1:0-2726 GCA_046345435.1 Bacteroidota bacterium | reverse complement strand
ATAATAATCATTATGATGACGCTTTTGCATTTCGAGTCCGAGTGTCGCTTCAATCAACCTAAACTGCTTACTCTGAAAACCGGAGGCAGGAGTGAGCAGGTTTCGGAATTCCAGAAAATCCATCGGTGTCATGGTATCTAGTACAGAAACCTGGTTATTAAGCAGTTCAAGAATACGCACTACTCTTTTTAGGCGATGTCGACAAAGATTGAGGTCTTCGCTGTTGTCGTCAACTTTAGATTTCTCAAATATTTTTTTAACGTAGTCAAGCTCAAACAATATTTGTTTAAACCACAGTTCGTATGCCTGATGAATGATGATAAACAGCATCTCATCATGCGCCGGTTCGTTTCCCGGCTCAAAACTCAGAGGTTTCTGACTGTCTAAAATTTTTTCCAGCTGAAGATAGGATGGATAGTATTGGTTGTTAGATACCATACGGCAATGTTTAGGCGTTGCAAATGTAGTTATCTGTTGTCAGTTTTCAGTTATCAGTTGGTCGTTATCGCGAACGGATAACCGCTAACTGTTAACCGAAATTTCTTATCCACAATCACCCTTTTTTTGTGAATAAATTATAATGAAAACTAGAGCTTTTTTATCTGTCAAAAATCGCTTGTTTTCGGTATCTTTGGCGACCTTTAAAAGTGACTATGGATCAGCAGGAAAATAACTTGGAAAACGGACAGGACAGAAACGGAAAAATCATTCCCGTAAATATTGAGGAGCAAATGAAAACGGCCTATATCGATTATTCGATGTCGGTGATTGTTGGTCGTGCTCTTCCGGATGTAAGAGATGGATTGAAACCCGTACACCGCCGTATTCTTTTTGCAATGAATGAACTCGGCATTCAATTCAACAAACCTTATAAAAAGAGTGCAAGAATAGTAGGGGAAGTGCTGGGTAAGTACCATCCGAACGGAGATACTGCTGTATATGATGCGATGGTGCGTATGGCCCAGGAGTGGAGCATGCGTTACACATTGATTGACGGACAGGGTAACTATGGAAATCAGGATGGAGACGGACCGGCTGCTATGCGTTATACAGAGGCGCGTATGGAGAAATTGACGGAGAGCATGCTGGATGATATTGATAAGGAAACTGTTGATTTCCAGCTCAACTTCGACGATTCTGAAAAGGAACCGACTGTTCTGCCTACACGTATTCCCAATTTGCTTGTCAACGGTTCAAGTGGTATTGCCGTAGGGATGGCAACCAACATGATGCCTCATAACCTTTCAGAGGTAATCGACGGCTGTATTGCTTACATTGATAATCGTGAGATCACCATTGATGAACTGATGCAGTTTATCAAGGCACCCGATTTTCCAACTGCAGGTACCATATATGGCATGGAAGGCATTAAGGCCGGCTACCATACCGGAAGAGGAAGGGTTGTGCTTCGTGGCAAGGTAAGTGTGGAAACCAAAACCAGTGGCAGAGAACAAATCATCATTACTGAAGTACCTTATCAGGTAAACCGCGATGCTCTGACTGATAAAATCGGTCAGTTGGTAAATGATAAAACCATCGAAGGCATTGCGCATGTAAACAATGAGAGTAACCAGAAGGAGGGCACACGTATTGTGATCGATTTGAAACGTGATGCAGTAGCCAACGTGATCATCAATCAGCTTTACAAGTACACAGAATTACAGACATCTTACGGTATCAATAATGTTGCGCTCGTAAAAGGAAGACCCAGAACCCTGAATCTGAAAGATCAGATATCAGAGTTTGTGGAGTTTCGTCATGAGATAGTGGTGAGACGTGCAAAATATGAACTTCGCAAGGCACAGGAAAGAGCGCATATACTTCAGGGTTATCTGATTGCACTGGATCATCTCGATGAAGTCATTCGTTTGATCAGGCAGTCGGCCACACCGGAAGCAGCAAAAGAAAACCTCATAAATGCCGGCTGGGGACTCGATGAAATACAGGCGAAAGCAATTCTTGAGCTGCGCTTACAACGCCTTACAGGCATGGAGCGTGAAAAAATCAAGCAGGAATATGATGAATTGATGCAGTTGATTGCCCGTTTGCAGGAACTGCTTGGCAATGAAGGACTCCGTTACGAGTTAATCAAAACAGAACTCCTTGAAATCAAGGATAAATTTGGCGATCAACGTAAAACGGAAATCACTTACCTGGATAATGAAGTGAGAATTGAAGATTTGATTAAAGAGGAGGATGTAGTGATTACCATATCTCACCTCGGTTATATCAAACGTACTTCGCTTACCGAATATCGCGAACAGCGCAGGGGAGGAAGAGGAGCTATTGGCAGCCGTACCCGCGATGAAGATTATGTTGAACATCTTTTTGTTGCTTCCACACACCATACTTTGTTGTTCTTTACGGAGAAAGGAAGATGTTACTGGCTGAAGTCGTATGAAATTCCGGAAGGAGAGAAGACGGGCAAGGGAAGGGCCATTCAGAATCTGATTCAGATTGCACCTGATGATAAAATCAGGGCTGTAATTGATGTACCTCGATTGGATGATGAAGAATACATTAAGAATCATTTTATTGTTTTATGTACCAGAAAAGGTGTGATCAAAAAAACCGATCTGGAGGATTTCAGTCGCAGAAGAGCAACAGGAGTGAATGCCATTAATATTCTGGATGGTGATCAGTTACTGGAAGCAAAGATGACGGATGGTAATTCTGAGATTATGATGGCTGTGAAGAGTGGTCGTGCCATTCGTTTCCCCGAAGAG
>JBKDJT010000250.1:0-9960 GCA_046345435.1 Bacteroidota bacterium | reverse complement strand
ATCATATCATAATAATCAAATGATCTTGATATAAATGGCAATAGTTGTATAAACTCCAACGCAATACCATAAGCTACACCTGAAAGAAAAATTAGTATAGAAGGAAAGTTTTTCTGTTTAGTATCAAAGGGCTTTGCTTTGCCCCATAAAAAAGCGTACAATGCAAATAGTGTGAAGTGGACGAATTTGTCAATGTGAGGAAAGAAAAAGAATCCTTTACTCATTTCATCGCCCGGGATACACAACAAAAGAAAAATGACTAAAGACCAGCTGATAGCTAAACGTCGGTCAGTTAAGTATTTTCGAATCAACATCAACTTACAAGGGCAGTATATGCTTCTGCAGTCAATAATCCATCAATATCAGCAGGGTTATTGACTGTTAATTTTACCATCCAGCCTTCTCCGTATGGATCATTATTCACAAGTTCAGGTTTGTCATTTAGCCCACCGTTTACCTCTGTTACTGTTCCTGCTACAGGCAGATATAAATCACTCACCGTTTTAACAGCTTCAACAGTGCCAAATACTTCCTCAGAATTTAATGGCTTACCAACTGTGTTGACTTCCACATATACAATATCACCAAGTTCGCGTTGTGCGAAATCGGTGATGCCGATTAAGGCTGTTGTGTCATCAATCATTTTGATCCACTCGTGATCTTTGGTATAACGGAGATCTGCAGGAATATTCATTATGGTAAACTGTTTGAGTAATTAAAGTGCTAAATTCAATGTTTTGTTTCAATCAGAAAAATAAAAATCTCCTCATTTTTCGCATGCCAACGATTCGTATGTCTTCTTTTGGATGTTCATGCCTGTTGAGGTTCGTATTTGCTACGAGATCTAACACATCCATCCCACATACGACTTTGCCAAAATCTGTTTAATTCCCCAAAAGAGATTAAATTAACGGGACACTGTGGAGATGAAAGGTATTTATTCAATATTTTTAATCTTAACCTTTCAGATATGAAAAGAAAACGGTTTTTAAAACTGACCGCCCTTGCTCCCATTAGCCTGGCGATGAACCGATTGGATTTTCTTGCCCCTCAGCCAAACAAAAATATTTCCAGGGTTGAGTTTTTATACCCCGGCAATGAACAGTATCGCTTGCTGAACATCGGATTCAATAAAAGAGTTAAGAAAAATCCTGCGGTCATAGCCCGATGTTTTAATACTGAAGGTGTGGCAGAAGCCATTCAATATGCAAGAAAAAACAAGCTTGCCGTTGCAGTGAAAAGCGGGGGGCATTGCATGGAAGGATTTTCTTCGAACAATAACGGACTGGTGATTAATTTGTCGGAGCTCAATCAAATTAAATGGATTGATCAAAACACCATTCAAGTTGGTCCGGCTTGTACACTCAAAAAATTATATGAGACAATCCTTCCTAAAAAGAAAATTATTCCGGGCGGATCTTGTGCAACTGTTGGTATAGGCGGACTTACATTGGGCGGAGGTTATGGTTTGCTGGCAAGAAAGTATGGTTTAACCTGCGATAGCCTCGTGGGTATAAGCATGGTGGATGGCAGGGGAAATATTTTGACAGAAAAAAACAGCAATGAATTACTTTGGGCGGCTAAAGGAGGCAATAATGGAAATTTTGGGGTGATCACTTCGCTTACTTTTAAATTGCACCAGGCACCGGCAACGATGCAAAGCCATCGTTTCAGATCCTTTAAGGTGGACGCAGCCAGAGCAAAATTCATTCTAAAAAAATGGTTTGACATTACTCAAGCTCTTCCTGTTAATTGCTTTAGTGCTTTTGTATTGAACAAAACAACCTTGTACATTTTGCTGACAAATGCGGGCAGCCACACCAACGAGGTGCAAAAAGTGGTTACCTCCTTATCTGCTATCTCTGATAAAACTACACACAGCGAGCCGGCACCAATAGAAGTGGCATTGAAAAACTATTATGGCCGGCAGGAACCGATGTATTTTAAAAATGCCTCCGCGGGACTTTACAAAAGCTTTTCTTCAATTGAAAGCCACATCGAGTCGGCGTTGAAAATTGTCACCGAAACTCCCGGAATGATTTATCAGGTTAATACATTGGGAGGAAACATTCAATCGGCCGAATTTGCAGGCGCAGCCGCATTTCCGCATCGTGATTATGGATACTTTTCTGAACTGCAAACCTATTGGGAAAGGCAGGATCAGGAAACGTTGCTGTTAAAAAAATTTCAACAGGTACAAGAAGTGTTCAATGCCGCCGGAATGGATGCGCAATACCGGAATTATCCCGATATCAATTTTAAAAACTGGCAGACACTTTATTATGGTAAAAATTATGAGAGATTGCAACAGTTGAAAAAACAATACGACCCCGAAAATATTTTCAGATATGAACAAAGCGTTCGTGTATCCTAAACAAGTATTCCCTTGCAGGATTGAATCTGGCTTTTCTTCATCCTACATAAATACCCGACTTACAAATCAACATTAAAACCTCATAGAGGCGACCTCTCAGATTGTTAAATTCAATATGTTGCTTCAATCAGAAAAATAAAAATCTTCTCACTTTTCGCATCCGGATAATCCTTATGTCTTCGAGAGGCCTGTCGTAATTGTCGCGCTTTGCACTTGCAATCAGATCTACAACATCCATTCCCTCAGTTACCTTTCCAAAAACTGTATAGTTCCCGTCCAGATGTGGCGAGCCTCCTTCGCTTGTGTAAACCTTTATTTGTTCTTCAGAGAATGTTCTTCCGGATTGCATACCGGAAAGCATATTACGAAGCTCTTCTTCTTTAAACTTTTTACCCTGAACAATATAAAATTGACAACTGCTACTGGCCTTTTCCGGATTATTATCACGTGCTGCCGCTAATGCACCTCTTCCATGAAAAAGTTCAGACCTAAACTCAGCAGGAACTCTGTAGTTCAATCCGCCTGATCCATAACGCATACCCGGCACCGCGGCCTTACTTTCAGGATCACCAGCCTGTACCATGAAACCACTGATTACACGATGAAACAAAACACTGTCGTAGAATTTTTTCTTAACCAGCTTTAGAAAATTATCTCTGTGTAATGGCGTTTCATTATAGAGCTCCACTACAATAGTTCCTTTACTTGTAATAATCTTTATTTTTTTTCTTCCTGCCTGCAGATCATTCAGACAAATTAGAAAAAGTATAAAAAGTAAAAAGCTGCGCATAGTTAGAATTCGTTTTGCTGGAAATAAAGCAATACATGGTCTTTGATGAAGTCTTCCTGCTCTTTTAATGTAAGCCCGGGAATGGCTTTCAGTTGTTTATAATGTGGCCATCCTTCTTCATCATGTTGTTCCAGTTGGAAGTAACCACTGGGGGCTAATAATGAACAAACCGCTACGTGAATGAGATCCTGTTTTTGTTCTTTGGTGAATTTAGTTTTGATTTCTCCCAGTTCCTGAATGCCAATGAGAAATAAAATTGATTCCAGGTCGGGTTTTTTCCCAAACCGACCGATCATTTTCTGTTCAAGCTCCATCCACCTTACAAATAAATCCTGTGACGCATCCATAAGACAAAGATAGAGGGCTTTTGGGTTTGAGTGTTATCAGTTAGCCGTTAGCAGTAACCGACAACCGATAACTGACATCTCCTTAACTAATCGGACACTTCTCATGATAATTAATCAATTCTATTTTTTAAGGAGCAAATTCGAAGCCGCTAAACTTTTGTACGATCTCATCCAAAACACCATCAATTTCTTCAACTGTCATCATCGTCACCAGTTTGCTTCTGTATTCTTTGATATTTGGAAGACCTTTCAGATAATTTGCATAATGCCGACGCATTTCAAAAATGCCGACTTTAGGCCCCTTCCAGGCATAAGATTTATGTAAGTGCTTGCGACAAACATCAACACGTTGTTCTACAGTGGGAGGAGGAAGATGTTGTCCTGTTTTAATAAAGTGTTTGATCTCATTAAAGATCCATGGATACCCGATTGCTGCTCGGCCTATCATCACTCCATCAACTCCATACCTTTTTTGATATTCCACCGCCTTTTCCGGAGAGTCGATATCGCCATTTCCGAAAATCGGAATCTTTATACGTGGGTTGTTTTTCACTTTGCCGATTAATGTCCAGTCAGCTTCACCCTTATACATCTGCATGCGTGTTCGTCCGTGTATGCTCAAGGCCTTGATGCCCACATCCTGCAAACGCTCCGCTACTTCTTCAATGTTTTTTGTTTGTTCATCCCACCCAAGACGTGTTTTAACAGTAACAGGCAGCGAGGTCGACTGTACAACAGCCGCAGTGAGTTTCACCATCAGGTCGATGTCTTTCAGCACACCAGCTCCCGCACCTTTCATTGCTACCTTTTTTACCGGGCAACCAAAGTTGATATCAACAAGATCGGGACGAACCGTTTCGCAAATTTTTGCACTAAGACCGAGCGCTTCTTCATCTCCTCCAAAAATCTGAATACCAAACGGACGCTCTTCTTCATCAAAGTCGAGCTTCTGTCTGCTTTTAATTGCATCGCGTATCAGACCCTCACTTGAAATGAATTCACTGAACATCAGATCAGCACCATTGTCTTTGCACACCGCCCTAAACGGCGGATCACTGACGTCCTCCATTGGAGCAAGCAGTAACGGAAAATCGGGTAGTGAGATGTTGCCTATCTTTACCATGTAAATTCTTAAGTTGCAAAGGTAAAAGTTTATTTGTCTATGACTGAATGGTATGAAAAACCACCCGTATCACCTGCCAGGGAATTTATGATGCTTGTTGGAATGTGGGTGCTTGGTTTGATTGCGGGCGCATTAATTACCATGCCAATATGGATGGTGATGACGGGTCAGTCGCCTCTTTTGATGGAAAAGAACCTGATGAAACCGGAGTATCGTTCGGCTTTACTTGTGATACAATCTGTATCATCTGTTTTTACCTTTTTTCTTCCTGCTGTTTTAACTGCTGTTTTTGTTACAAAAAGACCCTTTACTCATCTCGGTTTTACCTCGATCTTTCAAAAAAAGTCAGTTGTTTTAGTATTATTGATCATGGCAGCTGCTGTGCTTTTTGGCGGTATGCTTGGTGAATTAAACAAAGCAATCCCGATTGGTAAGTCGCTGAGGGTTTATTTCGAAAACATGGAAAAACAATACAACGATGCAATTCGTGCAATTCTTCTTTTCCGAAATTTTAATGATTACCTTGTTACTTTGCTGGTTATTGCAATTATTCCTGCAATCGTGGAGGAGGTATTGTTTCGTGGTGGGATGCAGCAAATATTGATACGCTGGTTTAAATACCCGCTTTTGGGTATCCTTGTTGCTTCATTTATTTTCAGCTCTATACATCTTTCCTGGTATGGTTTTTTCCCGCGTATGGCATTAGGGGTTGTTCTTGGATATATATTTTTATATACAGGTAATATCTGGTACAGTATCCTGGCTCATTTTTTCAACAATGCACTTACTGTAACAATCTTGTATCTTGGTTTTCTCAAGGATAAAAAAATTGATCTCGAGTCTGCAGAGTCAACGCCCTTGTGGATTGGCCTGCCTGCTACCATCGCCCTTTTCTTTTTGTTTAAATTACTTTTTAAAACAGAAGGACAAAAATAAGTGCCGATGATCGAAAATAATTTTCAAGATATAAACCAGTCTTTATAATGGCGATGAACTGGCATACATTCAGGGTTCGGGCATTGTCTGCATTGTTTTTTGTTGCAATTATGCTTGTCGGACTGCTTTGGAATGAATGGAGCTTTTTTATTTTGTTTTCCATTGTACATGCAGGTTGCTGGATCGAATACCAAAAGCTGATTAAGCAAATTGATGCGCGTACACAAAAAGTAGGCTTTTGGGGTCTCATCGGCAGCATTCTCATTGGCTGGGGTATCATGATTCATTTATCATCGTCCATAGATTTTGGTATTACGTTTCCTTTACAAGTAATAGCTAACATGACACTTGCCTTAGGCATACTTTTCCTATTAATGAATGAGCTGTACAACTACCGACAGTTCTATCTAAAAAATTTCTTTTATGTTTTATTGGGCTTACTATACCTCTCTTTAAGTTTTGGGTTGTTGCTGCATATAAGAAGTGCTGCAATATGGTTGCCAGAAGGGAATACTGAAGGACTTTCCGAAGTAACTTCATCTCTCGCTAAGCTTGAAGGGTATTTTATGCCATTGATCATCATCGGTTCGATCTGGGTGAATGATACAATGGCTTACATTGTTGGCTCATTGGTAGGGAAGACTCCATTCAGTAAATTATCACCTAAAAAAACATGGGAAGGAGCTGTTGGCGGAATCGTTTTATCGGTTTGTCTTGCCTGGTTAATCGGCGAATTTCTGATGCATGCCTCAGGGGCAAAGTGGGCAATGATTGCTGCGGTTGTTGCTGTTGCAGGAGTTTTTGGTGATTTGTTTGAAAGCAAGCTGAAGAGAATGGCAGGTGTGAAAGACAGTGGAGCCATCCTGCCCGGGCACGGCGGATTCTTAGATCGTTTTGATTCACTCCTGTTTGCGACACCGGCGATTTGGATTTGTCTTCGATTTTTTCCCTGATTAGGTTTTCTTTTATATGTAACCTGGTTTATCTGAATGGTTTGGAGGGGGAAACTTTATTACCTTCGCCGCATGACCATACACAGAGAAGGATATAAAAGTATTTCCATTGCCGCCATACTGTTTGCTATTATCAATTACTTGCTTTTTTTTCAGGTAGGCGCAGTTTATCCGATTCTGTGCTGGGGTGTTTTTGTAGTTACGCTCTTCCTTTTTCTGTTTATTGTTTCATTTTTTCGCTTACCGGCCCGAAAGCCTGTACAGGGTAATCGGCTTATCACCAGCCCTTGTGATGGCAAGGTGGTTGCCATTGAAGAAATTACGGATGTTGAATATTTTAATGATAAGCGAATTCAGCTTAGTGTGTTTATGAGCCCGGCTAATGTACATGCCAACACGTGCCCGATCAGCGGTGAAGTGTTGTATTCAAAATATCATCCGGGAAAATATCTTGTAGCCTGGCACCCGAAATCATCAACGGAAAACGAACGTCATAGCGTTGTGCTGAAAAACGAAAACGGGGTTATTCTTGTAAAACAAATTGCCGGAGCGCTTGCGCGTCGTATCGTTAACTATCTGCAGCCTTCCCAAAAAGTAGAACAGGGAGGAGAGCTCGGCTTTATTAAATTTGGCTCAAGGGTAGACCTGCTTCTTCCTCCAGGAACAAAAATCAATGTCAAACTTCAGGAAAAAGTACAAGCAGGAGTTACCATACTTGCTGAATTCTGATCTGAGATAATTCGTGAGAAAGAATGGTGAATTCTTTTGATAAATTGAAAGCAGACTTACTTTATTAAAAAGGCAGATCGTCTTTGGTTTCACCTTCGGGAAAACTTTGCTGACTGAAACTGCTTTCATCTGAATACGTTGATGAGCCGGCTGAACGGCCTTCAGCAGCTTCAATTTTCCAGGCTTTGACATCTGTGTACCAGCGGCTGTTGTACTCTCTGCTCTCGACGTCGAAATCAATCTTGAGCATATTGCCGGGAACGAGAATAGCGTCGTTTATTTTATCACCCCAAATTGAAATACATATTTTTTTAGGGTATTGTCCTTCTGTTTCAACGATGATGTCTTGTTTTTTCCATTCTCCGTTTCTGCCGGTGCCCGTTTGAAGAGGCAGCTTCTGTGAAAGTTTCGCTGTTATTTGCATTTTCTGTTGTCTTTAAAATTGACTTTATTCGGACAAAATTAGCTGATTAAAAATATTCTTTTACTTTTTCTTCCTGTTTGTAAGAAGGATTTTCCTCTGTTCTTCCAGTATTAATTACGTTTATACAGTTTCCACATTGCTTCCGCTCTATCCGAAATCTTCTTTTTTAACTGTTCCGGCCCAATCACCTTTACCATTTCTCCGTAGCTTAAAATGGTCATCTCAAGTTCGGGTGTGATGTAGCAGTTTAATTCAATATGCAAACCATCATCAAGCTGATTGGCTATTTGCGAAGAATGCAGCGGTTTGGTCAGTAAATAACCGGCTACTGAATTATCAAACAACAATTTAATTTTATAAGGGTCAGCATTGGCATAAACAGTTACGCCGAAACTATAACGGAAATAATCTTTTTCATTAAACGAATCGAGTGCGATGTATTTTCTTTTTGATTCTTCAATCGATAGCACACGATCAAGGGCAAGTGTGGTAACGGCATCCGCCTTCTCCGAAAAACCAACCATATACCAACGGTTTCTGTATTCCCTTAAAAGATAAGGGCTGATAAGATGTGTTTTACTGTCATCACTGTTAAAACGTTTATACTGCACCTTGAGTGCTTTTTTATAAAGAATCGATGAGTAAACTGTTTCAAGCCAGTTGAGTCCGGTATCTGATATTGGCTCTTCCGTTTCCAATAATTGCCGGTTTTCATAGCCGGGACTTTTTGATATTCTGAATCCGCTGATCAGCTTTTCAATTACTGATTCAAACTGTGTAAAATAACCACTGTATTTGATTTGTTTGAGAAAGGAACTTGAGAGATCGAGTATGCGCACTTCTTCTTCGGTAAGCGGGAAGCTGTTGATGGAGAAATGAGGATCCTCATAGTAATATCCCTTATAATTTTTCGAAAACTGAATCGGCGCATTATAGATATCACGCATAGCTTTCATGTCTTTATTCACGGAAGAAACGGATATCTCTTTGTCTAGATTTAACGCTTCTGTTATCGTTTCCTGTAATACATCAACCGAGGGATAGGGCTTTCGTTTGTTTCTTAAACAAGCATCAATAATTCTGTACCTGAATGCGGCGTTTTTGGTAACAGGCATAAGTCTTTTGTTGAATCGGAAAGTTAAATAGAATTGTTGCATCGCCGACATCTTTTTATGTTTGTTTCACCTCTCTTTTGATCTATATTTACAATGAAAACGATTTCCTTGCACTTTCATTTAATCCTAATTGCAGCTTATGGCCAGTTTTTCAAATCGACTTCGTCAGCTTTTGCTCCTGTTTGTCGTATTTGCACTGGGGATCCTTTTACTTAAAGAACTCTATTTGTTTTTTCCGGGCTTCCTAGGTGCCGTCACGCTTTATATCCTCAGCAGAAGCTCTTACAGAAAACTTGTGCTTGAAAAAAAATGGAACAGAAACGGCGTCGCCACATTGTTTATGATCGGCTTTATGTTGCTGGTCGGACTACCGGCATACTGGACCATTCAACTAATCTCTCCGAAAGTAAATGATGTGTTCAGCCATACACAGGAATTGATGCAGGGTCTTCGTTCTGTTTCAGAACAACTAAAGGAATGGACAGGACAGGAAATACTCACAAATGAAAACCTGGCTGCCTTGCAAGAAAAACTCACGGGCTTTATCCCTTCTTTTCTGAATACTACAGCATTGGTTATAAGTAATATCGCAATGATGTTATTTGTTTATTTCTTCATGCTTACCGGAGGGGAGCGGCTCGAAAAATCGCTCATTAATTTTCTTCCGCTCAGAGATGAAAACATCGACATACTTGCTAAGGAAACCATCAATATGGTAAGGGCAAATGCCATTGGTATTCCACTTATATCATTTATTCAGGGGCTCTTTGCTATACTAGGGTACTGGATATTTGGTGTGAATGAATTTGTTTTATGGGGGTTCTTAACGGGAGTATTTGCTTTCTTTCCAATCATCGGTACAACCATCATCTGGTTGCCAATCGTGATCTTCCTGTTTTCAAAAGGCGATACGGCAAACGGAATATGGTTAACTGTATGGAGTTTGATGGTTACAGGCAATGTTGATTACCTGGCCAGGGTTACATTGATGAGAAAATTAGGTAATGTCCACCCTGTCATAACAGTACTGGGTGTAATCGTTGGGCTGAGTTTATTTGGCTTCTGGGGTTTTATCTTCGGACCGTTATTGATAAGTTATTTTCTTTTATTGTTTAAAATTTATGCGAGTGAATTTGGATCTTTGCACAGTATCTCACAAATCCATAAAC